>JAUWLY010000215.1 GCA_030613445.1 Candidatus Stahliibacteriota bacterium
GGGAGCTATCAACGCTCCTCCCAACACAATCAGTTATTCAGGGAAGGTTTTCCTTCATACGACCGCTATATTACTTATCCAAGGATAAGATCGAACGGCTTGCTCAATTCTATGGTTTACCCCGTCGCACAAACATCTGTCCTTATTACCAGAGTTCAAAACGTGAAATGATCAGGAATTTCTTAGAAAAGATTAAAGAGGAGAATCCCGATGTATACAAGAACATTTTCCGCGCGATATTTCATGTAAAAAAATCGTATATGCCATTTTGACAAAATCGCAAATTCCAAGCTCCAAATTCCAAACAGAATTGTCGGATTGTAGGACAAGGCATCAGCCTTGCAGAATCGTCTTTATGTTATCCCAAATTGAATTTCTCTGAAGCTTCGTATATTGGACCTTGGGGAGTTAGGGTCGATTTAAAAAGCGTAATTGCCCCAGCTGAAAAGATCTCTGACTTGAATGATCTTGCAAGGATGTCATCGACCTTACAGAATTTCTTTACTCTACCGATAGTCAGGTGTCCATGAAACCGTTTTTCCATTTTGAACCCAAATGGACTAAGTCCTTCTTCTAATTCATTAGCAATATCAATCAATACTTCATTCCCCTGATGTACACCTATCCATAGAACCCTCGGATTTTTCAGATGGGGGAAACACCCAACACCTTCCAAATCCATTTGAAAAGATGGCTTGCTCTTGCTGATCTCTTCTAGCACCGACAGTATCTCCTGTCGCTTTTTCTCATCAATCTCACCCAAGAATTTAAGCGTAATATGTAGATTATCGACTTTAATCCATTTTATTGGCAGCCTGGTGTTCTTCTCCTTATTTATGAAACGATCAACTTCCTTTCTTACCTGTTCGGGTATTTCAACCGCTAGAAATGTCCTCATCGTTTCTCCTCCCTTCTAAATTTCAATCTCAATGCCTAATGGGCAGTGATCAGAACCATGGATATCAGACATGATAAATGCGGACTTCAGATGCTTTTGTAGATTCTCGCTGATAAAAAAGTAATCGAGCCGCCAACCAATATTCCTCTGACGGGCTCGGCTCTTGTAGTCCCACCAGGTATAATTCCCTCCCTCATGATGGAAAACGCGAAATGTATCAATGAAACCATGCGCGATAAATTTGTCTATCCAGGCGCGTTCTTGTGGCAGGAAACCCGATACTTTCTCATTTTCTTTCGGTCGAGCGATATCAATCTCAGTATGTGCGGTATTGATATCACCACAGATAATTAACTTTTTTCCTTGCTCTTTCAGGTTGTTGATAAATTCAAGGAATGCCTTATAAAAATCCATCTTGTATTTGAGGCGTGCCTCAGACATACCTCCATTTGGGAAGTACATGCTGAAAAGTATGAATTTACCGTAATCCATAATCAATGTCCTGCCTTCATTATCAAACTCTGCCCGACCAAATCCCATTTTAATATCAAGCGGTTCATGTCTTGTCAAGACACCTACACCACTATACCCTTTTCTTTCTGCTGATGAAAAATAGGTACGATATCCTTTCATATCACTGATATCGACAGGCACTTGCGCAACATGAGCCTTGGTTTCCTGCAAGCACATTATATCAGGGTTCTCCTTGATAAACCAATCTACAAACCCCTTTTTGCACACAGCTCGTATGCCGTTTACGTTCCAAGAAAGTATCTTCAGTTTATTCATGACACCCGAGCAGACGCTTCAACAGTCTAAGTACCTCAGTGCAAGCTTCTCTTCTTATTTGATTACGGCTGCCTTTAAACACACGCTTCTCAACTGATACATGCTGCCTTGTCGCAACACATAGATAGACCAAACCCACGGGTTTTTTCTTGGTCCCACCGGTTGGTCCAGCAATCCCGGTAATGCTGATGCTGATATCAGCCTTGAGTCTCTCAAGCACACCCTGGGCCATTTCCCTGGCCACCTCAGCACTCACTGCACCATATTTCCTCAGCGTTGCCTGTCTGACACCAACAACTCTCTGCTTCACTTCATCTGAATAGACAATCACACCACCACAGAAGTACTTCGAGCTCCCTGGCTCACCAGTAATAAGGGTGCCCAGCATGCCGCCGGTACATGATTCGCAAACACTCAAGCTTAGCTTCTTTTTGATCAATGTTTTGGCGATTTGGTTTAATAATTTATTCATTATGGACTTTTATAAAAATACATTTTTCTTTTCCATCATTATGAACCTGGGGCACAGTAATTTTTTGAGATTGCTTCGCTCACTTCGTTCGCTCGCAATGGCAGAGGAGAGGAAGTTTCTCTGTAACTACAGTTTCACCAATGCCATGATAATTAATATCACAACGGTAGTGTATATTGCTGCGCCGAGATCATCAAGCATTACACCCCAGCCACCTGGTAAATCTTCCAGTTTTTTTAGGGGCGGCGGTTTGATAATATCAAACACCCTGAAGAGCACGAATGTAATCACCAGCGGCAATATCCTGCGCGTTGTAAAATATAGCGGAACCAGCAAACAAGCGTATTCGTCAATCACTATCTGGTGTGGATCTTTACCCCACACTTTAGCCAGGTCGTTTGAGATTGCGATACCCAAAACAATAAGCCCGATGGTAAGCGTGATGTAGAGTATCGGATATGCAAGCAGGAAATACCAAATAACTATACTCAGCACACATGAGAAGGTTGCCGGCGCTACCGGGATGTAGCCAATGAAAAAACCGGTAGCAATTATTTTCCTTATGCTGCCTATTTTTTCTTTTTCGGAAATCTCTCTTCCCAGATCGAAACAATGTTAGCGAGGATAAAAATCGAAGAATAAGTACCAATAACAAAGCCAACAAGCAGGGTAAAAGCAAAATCGGCAATCACTGCTCCGCCAAAGATGAGAAGTGCAAGAACTGCTAAAAGTGTCGTGCTGCTTGTCAATATCGTTCGCGGTAGTGTTTCATTCAATCCTGTATTCAAAATAACATCGTACGGTTCCTTGCGCATCTTCTTGTATTTTTCCCTGATCCTATCAGATATAACGATTGAATCATTTATCGAATAACCGATTATTGTTAATAATGCTCCGACAACGACAATTGAAAACTCCCTCTGAGTAAGAACAAGAACACCAATAGTGAATATCGCATCGTGAAACAAGGCGATAAGTGCGGCAATACCGAAACGATAATCAAACCTGAATGAAACGTACCCAAAAATCAAAACTAAAGCAATAAATATCGCCCAAAGTGTCCTGGTAAGTAATTCTTTGCCGATCTTTGGTTCAACAGTTTCCTCTCTTAAAATCTCCCGGTCATTATCCGGAAAATCTACCGACAGAACTTCCTTTACTGATTTGGAAAATTCTACTGGTTTCTCATCGGCTGCCCTGATCAGGTACTCTATGCCTTCACCACCCAAAGCCTGGATGAGTGCCTGCTCTTTGCCAACTTTACTCAGTGTACTCCTGAGCTCACCGGTTGTAATCGGCCCGGAAAACCGTATCTGTAACAATGCACCACCAGTGAAATCTATCCCGAAATTCGGACCTTTAGCAAAAATCAGAATGAGTGATAAAAGGATAACAACCGCTGAAAAAACGAAACCGTATTTCCTTTTTCCTATAAAGTCAATATTCGTGCTCTTGATGATTTCGATCATCTCTATATCCTCAATTTTCGTACATCAAATTTGTATGTGAAGTAGTTGAAGATGACCTTACTGACAAAAACCGCGCAGAATAAATTAGATACTAGACCAATTGTCAGTATTAGGGCAAACCCTTTGATCGGACCACTGCCAAAGATAAAAAGTATGACACCGATTATAATAGTCGTTACATTTGAATCGAATATTGTGACCCAGGCACGCGCAAACCCTTGATCAATAGCCGTTCTGGTTGTTTTACCAATATTCAATTCTTCTCTTATCCGTTCAAATATCAAAACATTGGCATCTACTGCCATACCAATAGTCAAAGCAATCCCCGCAATACCGGGCATGGTCAAGGAACCGCGGAACGCACTCAGTATAGCAACTAACAAAAAGAGGTTCAAAAACAAAGTAATATCTGCAACAAAACCAGACAGTGAATAATAGATAAGCATGAATACTATCACCAGGAGACCAGCGATAAGGACGGCACGAATTCCGCTCGTTATTGAATCCCTGCCCAAGCTAGGACCAACGGTTCTTTCCTCAACAATCTTTAAGGGTGCGGGTAAAGCACCAGCCCTGAGTATGATCGCCAAATCCCTGGCTTGCTCAGCAGTGAATCGACCAGTAATCATGGCCCTACCTTGAGGTATCCGCGTGACAATCGTAGGCGCTGATTGAACAATACCATCGAGGACAATAGCTAATCGCTTGTTTATGTTCTTGCCAGTAAGCGTGGCGAATCTGCGGGCAGCCTCGCGCTTAAACTCAATACTTACCTGCCATGAACCCAAATGCTGGAGGTCCTGGCTTTGAGCTGGTTCGTGCTTGGCATCACGAATTACTTCACCGGTTAGCTCAGCTTTTTTCTTGAGCAGGTAAAACCGTCTCACTTCACGGCCCTGGTGTGATTCTCTCGGACCGAAGAGGATCTGCAAGTCTGCAGGTATCAAATCCTTGACCTGATCAAGTATCGCACGCACTGAATCCTCATCCCGCACATCAATCCCCATATCTTGCTCTACACGAATAAGATACGAAGTAAACGGTTCCTCAAAGGCAAACGTGTCCTCGACTTGCAGGAACTTGTCGATTTGACCTAAAACCTCCTCAATCCTATCCTCAACAACAAGGATGAATTCCAAATGGGCAACCTTTTCAATCAGATCTATTGCCCGATCCCGATCAACACCGGGTAACTGAATTAAAATCCTGCCACCTGATTGTCTTTCAATAACCGGCTCATAAACACCAAATTCATCGATACGATTTCGGATAATTTCATAGGCACGGTCTCTCAGGTCTCCAATAGTCTCAGTCAAACCGGTTGTATCCATTTCCAGAACAAGATGCATCCCGCCCTTCAGATCCAGACCAAGATGCATCGCCTTCTTAGATAGTGCGATTTCAGTTTCTTTGGATAAATTCTTATCCGTATACAGCCGGATTGTCGGATAGATCGCAATAATGCCCAGCACAAGAACGAAGATCACAATACCGATCCTCAAACCAATGTTTCTCATTTCACTCCTTTTATGATTCTTACCATCTCGTTCGTTGCTTGTCTGAAACCAACAAAAACGGCACGACCAACTATCGCAAATCCGATGGAAAAAGTACTGATTTCAGTAACTGATAACAATGCCTGAATATTACGATAATCAAGCCCATGACCAGCATGTACTTTAAGACCTTCGCGTCTGGCTGCCTT
>JAUWLY010000219.1 GCA_030613445.1 Candidatus Stahliibacteriota bacterium
TTCTTCTTATTATCCAATCAATAGCAAGGAGTACGAAAATTAGAAAATAGCTTATCGGCGAATCGAAATCTATTGTCTTTAGACGATGGACATTCTCGGGTAGGGGGAGTTCAAAGACAGCGACTTCATTAAGGCTAAAATATTCTCCTCCTGTTTCTGAAGCAAGTGTTTGCAGGAAGTCTTTGTTAAGTCCCTGATCGATCTCGATTATTGCTCCTGACACGGTGAATTCCAACGTGTTGCTGGTGAGCTCTTCATCTTCGAGTTTGCCTGATGCCTGCAAAAAAATATCACCAGCCTTCTTTGAAATAAAGCAAGCTTGATACATGCCTTTGCCCGTTTCGAAAAAAGGGATTGCGGTATTATCGAATTCAAAAAAGAAATCACCGCCTCCGGCTAGCCTGTAGTTTTGATCATAACTTTGCAGTTTCAATGTAATGGTCTCACCGACATTGTAAATTCTATGTAAGGTGTTTAAGAAGAGTCGTTTGTTTTTGCCGATCGGTGATAAGAACCTGATCACATCTCTGAGCAAATGCGCAAGAAGGTCTTTCTGTTTCAAACCGAGCTGGAGAAATTGCCACGTACCGATGTCAATTCCATTGATTTGAAAAACCATACCCGTGCCATATTTATGATATGCGATAATAGGCACATTGTTTGCCTGCGCAATGATTATCGCTTTGTCTTTAACCCCGAGCACACGATTGATTGCCGATAGTGGTGGGTAATTTTCGCCTGGTACAAGACAGGAAAACGGTTCTTTTATTCTCAATGGGAAATTGCCTTTGACAATCGCTTCGGTGGTGTTAATAGGCAGCATGTCATTCCATGAGGTCGTGTGTCCTTGTATCGATCCGATACATAATAGACCCATTCCCTTTTTCAGCGATTCTTCAATATTTCTCCAGGGTACTTTTCCAAGATGAACGTTATCTAATATGATGACATCAATATCATCGAGACCGGGCAAGTTTGTCAGCTTTGCGTTGGTTATCAGATCTAAAACAGTGTTCCCGTCTATTCTCGCTAATGGGATAAGGTCGATATAATCATCTTGGATCATGGTTCTCAGCATAAATTTCGTATTGAATGACAAGTGCTCAGTAAAATAGATTACTTTAGTTTTCCTTGGCAATACACGCAAAGGGAATTCAAGCTTATTATTCTTATAGCTTAGTTCCTCAGGTTGTCGTGCAACATCAACAAAGACTTTTACTTGTTCAGGTTGGTGTACATTAACTGAAAACTCAAGTTTGGTCTTCGCTTTTGTTGTATTAAGTAAGAATGATTTCTTCTGTTCCTTTTTATTGTACCGCAAAACCACTTGGGCTCTACCCCCGGTAAAACCTTGTGACTCGATAACCACCTCGATCTTTATCGAATCGTTAACAAAGGCGTATGCAGGATACCTTACATCAACAATCGCAGCATCGCGTGGTTTTTCAGAACCAACGCCAAAACAATAAACCGGTGTATTTAACTTCTTTATTTCGGAGAACGGAAAATGTCCGTAATTATGATTGCCATCAGAAACTAGAACAATAAACGCGGGCTGAGTTTTACCGATTTGCTTGAGCGGCTGAGCAATGTTGGTGAAACGGCTCGACTGTTGTGTTCCTTCAGGTACGATGGTAGAGAGAGTTTCCCCAAAATAAAATTGTGTATGCGTAAAGTCGATTTCGTTTATTGTCTGTTGAATATCATCAATGTATCTCGCCATACTTGCGGAGTAATCAGTCAATACAACAGGAGGATTTTCTCTTCTTTTAACGCCGAAAGAAAGGATAAAACCAGTTATCAATATATAGAGCAGAATTATTGCTACAATACGTATCGGCGCCAGGGCTAAACTCTTGTAGTACAATAAAACGGTTAGTCCTATTGCGATAAGACTAATAAAAAATATTATCAATATCCTTCTCTTCCAGTTTGAGATAGATTATGTTCATACTGTCTATTGACACAGTTGCACTGCCCCAGTACTGATCACTAAAGACCTCCACAGTATACGGCAAAGAATCCCTTACTTCGAACTGGAAATCACCCCCTTTGATAAGAGCGATGCCTGAAAAAGTTTCTCTTCTAAGTAAAGCAATACCAGTGATCACTAAACTGTCATTGATTTGGGCACTGCCTTTCAGGATAAGCGGTTTGTACGCAGTATCTGGTGTTATGCTGGTCACCAGGGTTCCTACCAGATTGCCGCTTAGATCACGGCAGCCCTGGTTGATATAGACATAATAGGTTGTATCAAAGGCTAATGCATCCGTAGTGTCTGCCGGCAGGAGAAAACAGACGCGCAGGTTGCGCCATTCAGAAACGAGTTCCTTTTTGGGGATCATTGAATAATTGAAAAAGGTTGTGTCCATAGCTTCAGAGAAATGGAAGAAAAACTCCGTTTGTCTTGAGCCTTCGGAGAATCTGATGATCCAGGGAGCAATAGTATCGGGTCTTGAAGTGCCCGTGAATTCGGAGTCAAAAGCACCTTTATTCTGAGCAGCATCAAAAACATATCCGGTTACTTTGTATACTGAATCCATTTGTGCTTCAGTTATCGCAATGATTTCAGCAGCTGACAAAGAAGGGTAGAGGCCAAATATCTGGAGCGTATCGTCACCCGTTGTTATATTGAAGTTGGCCGGTTTAAGGTTCAGGGTATCAATGTTTTCTGAAAAGGTGAATTGTATTTGTCGATTGTGCAATGCAAAAATATTCAGGAGCTTCGGCTTCATGCGATCTTTGACGAGTGGAGGTGCTTTATGAGCGCAGGTGATGATAAGCAGTGCCAAAAAGACCCACCAAGATTTCCTCATGGTCTATTCTATTATCTTTATCAAAAAAGTCAACCCTTGTTACAGCTGCGTTCAGCGGTTTTGGTTTCGAAACGCGAAATGGTTTCGTGATTTGGTGTCGATGAACGATTGACGACTAACGAATCGCTTTTCGCAACCGATTAACGAAAACGTCAGTTATTTAATAATTCTTCGATTTTTTTCTTATTGCTATTCTTAACTACGTTCTTGAGGACCGTCAATGATAATGTCTTATAAATATTCGATAGCTCTTTGTTTTTCTTCAAAGTGCTCAGATGTTTTTTTATAACCTCAATATCACCACGCTCAAGCGGACCACTCAATGCGTTGTTCAAACCTTTTCCGCGTATATTGTGGAGTGTTTCCTCAATAATGGGCATGATTACTTCATTAATCTCTTTCTTGGTCCAGCCGATGTCTTTGGCAAGCCCGCAGATAGCCCAGACTAAGCCAACGAGCAAATTTGATGAAAAAACACCGAGCAAATGGTATTTGGTTTTTTGATGACCCTTTAATTTCCTTATGCTAAAATATCTTTTTGCAAAAATGCGTTTTATCGCACGTAGCGCATGTTCATTACCCTCGACAAACACGTAGTATTTATTGCGGGTTGGGGGCAGAACAATGTCTGGAAATGTAGCAAAGGGGTGGATTGATCCGCGGTATATGTTTTTTGATTTTGGGAAGACAGTTGAGGATAAGAGACCGCTGAAGTGGAAGATATATTTCTTACCTTTAATAAAAGGTTTTGCTGTTTTATAGGCTCGTAAAATCTGGTCATCAGATGTGGCAAAGAATAATGCCTGACTCTTTGCACACAGTTCCTTGAGCGAGAGATTTTTCTTAATGTGTAGTAATTTTAATGCCTGTTTTTCATGTTTTTTGTTAATATCGTACACGCCTGTAATATGATTGTTGTTCTTGAGTATGTAAAAAAGTGTCGTGCCCACTTTGCCACAACCGATGAGTCCAATATTCACACGCTATTATAATCTGTATACAAATTACGTCAAGGCAACATATTGCAAATCCTAAATTCTCCCGCTTTGCGGGACGAGACACGAGTACGACTAAAGTGTAGTTGCTCGATTCATCGAGCATTGTCTGATAAATCAGACGACTACATAATAACTCCGATACAATATTTACTCCGTGCGCAGCGCTCATGACCGCTACGAACCTGTCTCGAGCTTTGTCGAAAGAGTAGCCTAAACCGCCCGTAGGGCTCTCTACCGCTGCGAACCTGTCTCGAGCTTTGTCGAGAGAGCAGCCATACGTCTTGTCTCCGATGCTCCGTTTCTTTCTGTCTCCATACGAAGTATCTCTTCTATGCTTAGCATCATTTCTCTCTAACACAGACAGTAATTGAGTAATTAAGTTATTAGGTTATTGGAACCTTTAAATCCTAACGGATTGGAAGAGACCCACACACCTTTTTTAATCTGTCTAATGATAACCAAGCGCTTGACCAGTGTACATAGTGCAAATTGTAAGCTTCATAAGAAAATAGATAAGTAAAGGTGTGGGGTGGAAATGAGATTTCATCTGGAAGTTAGCACTGCGTGATGGAACACTGGTAGTTATTGAGTAACTAAGTAATTGGAAAAGCAGTAATTAAGTTATTAGGTTATTAAGTAATTGTAGTCGCCCGATTCATCGGGCATTGTCTGATAAATCAGACAACTACAGCGCTCTACTCCCTACTCTCTATTTATCCCGTAGCTCGAAGAGCAGCGGGACACCTTACACTTTTGTAGCTTGGCTCTTAGTAGTCTTGGTTCTTGGTTCTTGGTAGTCTTGATTCTTGGCTCTTGGTTCTTGGCGGTTGGTAGTCTTGGTTCTTGGAACTTGGGTCTTGGCTGTTGGTAGTCTTGGTTCTTGGAACTTGGCTCTTGTTATTACTGTCCGTATTTTTGATTGATTATCTTGATGAATTCCTCAGCTTCTTCAGGTGAGAGTTCGTTCATTTCCTCATATGGATCATATTCATAGTAGGATGGTGTCTCTTCTTGAACTGTTTGCTCAGGCGAAGGTCGGAAAAAGATAAAATAGCCGAGCGTTGCGACAAGGAACGCTGATGCTGCTACGGGAATGATAATTCGGAATGGGAATCTACATTCCATTTTTTCATGGGTTATTTTCTCGTGCATAGTTATGACGAAATTTTCCCAATATGTTTCTTGGAAATAACATTCACAGGTCTCTGTATCCTCAAAAGTGCAGGTTTGTATGCATACGCTTAAGAGCCGTAATTCTTCACGGCACACTGGACATTGCTTAGCATGCTCCCGTATTTTTGCCTCTTGGTCCAAGGTCAGTTCCCCAAGGACTAAGTCAATCATTTTCTCCTGGACATCAAGACAGGTCATGCTTTGTCCTTTAAGTGATTCCTGAGGTTTTTTACTGCCAGATGATGGTTGACTTTGATCGTGCTAATAGGTTTATTAAGGA
>JAUWLY010000037.1 GCA_030613445.1 Candidatus Stahliibacteriota bacterium
AAAAAAGTCGCCTTTTACTATTTGCCCAACGCTCTTGGGCGGGCAGAAGGAAACCTTGGGGATCGGTGAAAAACCTTTGGTAAACTGAATCGGTAAGTCTGACCTACGCAGCGCACGATATATGGTCCTTGTAATATCTAAATGTGAAGCATATCTGAACACTTCTCCAACTGAGTATTTTACTCTAAAAAGACGGGATTGCGGTTTTCTTTCCGTGTGCCGACCGTAATGCACATATCTCTCGGTACTCGCTGAATGCTTCACCATCTTACCATCACAAGCTCCGCAGTTTGAGCAGTTGTCATAAAAGCAGTTCTCGGTTGTTATTGCCTTTTCGGCGCGCGCAAATTCTTCTTTTAAAAAATCTTTTTTAATGCCAACATCAAGGAAATCCCATGGATGTTCTTTTTTTGGCTTTAAATACTCATTTGGATCAATACCCACTTCATCAAATGCCTGCTGCCAGCGCGAAAAATCAAAACCTTCACGCCACTCTTCAAACTTTCCGCCTTGTTTATATACAGCTTCGATAACCGGAAAAACCCTCGCATCGGCTTTTGACATAACCGCTTCAATAAAAGAAACCTCAGGATCCTGATACTTAATATCTACACGACGTCTCTTCATCTGCCTGATAATAGAGATCTTTTCATGTAGCTCGCTCAATGACTCCATTGCTACATCCTGGAATGGTGTATGCGGTTTTGGAATAAAGGGATTAACTGATAACTTTACCCCACCCTTGGGGTATGCCTTCAGTATTTGATTCACTAGTTTATCCATTTCTTTAATGTCCGCATTCTTTTCAAAAGGTAACCCGATCATGAAATACAGTTTCACCTGTTTCCAACCCAGTTTATGGGCTGAATGAATTGATGCAATAAGTTTCTCGTTAGAAAATGGTTTGTTTAACTTGCGCCTTAGATTCTCACTCGCCGTCTCCGGAGCAAACGTCAAGCCAGTCTTCTTGATTTCCTTAAGGAGTAAACCCAAATCTTCAGTGAATAATTCACCACGCATGGCAGGGAGTGAAATATTTACCATCTTCTTTCTAAGTATTACATTTAGCCGTCTTATCATATTTAGCAAATCAGGATAATCAAGGATAGAAAATGACAGCAACGAGATTTCTTCCCAACCTGTTTCTCTTATGCCTTTCTCAACCGCTCTGATGATTTCTTGTTCTGGCCGAATTCTCAGTGGGCGATTAACGTAGCCGGCTTGACAAAAACGACAGCCCCAAGTGCATCCTCTCATTACTTCAATCGCGAGCCGGTCATGGACAATTTCGCAAATGGGTAATATCGGAGACGAAGGCAATGTTTTCTCATCGAGCCGATGCACAGATAATTTCTTAATAGTTGTTTTGTATTCGTGTATCAGAGGAACCCAAACACCCTCGAGTTTTGACATCGCTTCAAGCCGACGATTTTTCTTTTCTTTGGGGATCTCTTTCAAAATAGCGGCGATCTGGCAGATAACTTCTTCTCCATCGCCGATTACAAAAAGATCGAAAATCGGTGAAAGCGGTGTCGGGTTCAAGACTGCAGGACCACCAGCAATGAGGATAGGGTGGGTTTTATCACGAGCTGAACTTAAAAAGGGAATTTGGGCGAGTTCCAGCAAATAAAGCACAGTTGTGTAGCATAATTCGCTTTGCAAGGAGAAACCAAGCATGTCAAAGTTATTTATTGGCTGTTTGGTCTCTAATCCATAAAGGGGGATATTATGCACATTTAGTCGTTCGCCAAAATCAGGCCATGGAGCAAATACTCGCTCGCATTGTACGCCATCTTCCTGGTTCAGAATATGGTAAAGGATTCGTATACCAAGATTAGACATGCCGATTTCGTACACTTCCGGGAATACAATGCCAACCTTAACAACCGGATCTTTCTTCATTATAATATTGTATTCCCCAGCTGTATAACGTATTGGTTTCTTTACAAGCGGCAGGATGTTATCAAGCATGTTCTTTTAATGTTAAATATCAAATGTCAATTCAAACCCCAATTACAAATGCCAAATTTAGGATTAGGATTTTGTCATTCAATTTGACATTTGAACTTTGTTATTTGGAATTCCCAAAGAGACTATATCCTTTTTCTAATGCCTTATCATTTAGAACTAATTGCTCATCATTGGCCTTTTTGTATCGTTTGCGCTGTGCATTCTTCAAAGTGCTCAAACTGAGCAAACCGGTTTTCTTCGCAAAAACACCAAGCATTACCATATTAGCAATACGTCCCTGACCCAATTCTTCAGCGAGTACATTAGCTTTTATTGGTATAACTGTAATGTCTTTTCGCTTGGGTTTTGACTTTATCAAAGCTTGGTTGTAAAGGAGTAAACCACCAGGTTTCACGGCCAGCTCAAAACGTGCTAAAGATGGTTCATTCATGATTATAACCACATCAGGGCTCGCAACGATCGGCGACGCCACTGGTTCACTGGAAATAACGACTGAGCAATTAGCTGTTCCCCCGCGCATTTCAGCACCATAAGAAGGAAAGAATGTTACATGTTTATCCTCGATCAAGCCAGCATGAGCAAGAATAATACCGGAACTAACAATACCCTGTCCGCCAAAACCTGAAATGATTATCTCTTTCGTCATTTTGCCTCCTTGGACCGATCTCGATATACTCCCAAGGAATAATACGCAGACATCACCTCTCCTGTCCACTTTTTTGCCTGCACTGGTGTCTGCCCCCAACCAGTTGGGCACATTGATAGAATTTCGATAAGGCAAAATCCTTTGTCATCAATCTGGTTTTGAAATACGATTTTCAAGGCTTTTTTGGTCTTGACGACATTCTTTACTGTGTCCACAGCACAGCGCTCCAGATAATACGGACCATCAAGGCTGGCAAGCATTTCACAAACCTTCATGGGATAACCATGTTTTCTAACGTCACGACCTTTTGGTGATGTTGTTGATTTCATACCTGGTAAGGTCGTCGGCGCCATCTGACCACCAGTCATACCAAAAATAGCATTATTAATAAAAACAACGGTTATGTTTTCACTGCGCGCTGCCGCGTGAATAATTGCGGCAGTACCTATTGAACCAAGATCACCATCTCCCTGGTAACTAAACACAATACATTCTGGTCGCGCCCGTTTAATCCCGGCTGACACAGCCGGACCACGACCATGGGGAGGCTGAATCATATCGCAATTAAAATACTCATCAGCAAATACTGAACACCCCACCGGCGCAATACCCACGGTTCTTTCTCTTATGCCCAGTTCGATGAGCAGCTCGCCGATAATACGATGGACAATACCATGACCGCAGCCAGGACAGTATCTCATTAGAGTATCCGTCAATCCCTCAGGTCTGCTGAAAAGCTTTTTCATCGTGCACCTCCCAGTACCGCCTCAATTTTTTTGAGTATCTCCGGTGGTATTGGTACGCCGCCCCCTGGGCGCCCATGAAATTGGATATTTGAACGGCATTCAGTAGCGAGTTTCACATCGTCGATCATTTGACCACAACTCATTTCAACAACCAAGAAATTCTCAATCCGTTTTGACATATCAGCGAGGACATCTGTTGGGAACGGCCATAGCGTGATTGGTCTGAGCAATCCTACTTTCAAGTTTTTTTCTCTAGCCATTCTCACGGCGGCACTTGCGATTCGCGAACTAGTACCATAGGCAACAACGACGAGATCAGCGTCGTCACAATATTCGTCCTTAAACCGTTGTTCATCACTTCTAATCTTGGCGTATTTCTCAGCCCTGCGCAAATTTAGCTCCTCAAGTCTACCTTGCTTCAGGTCATAAGAACGAACCACTCTCCTCTCTCTTCCCTTACAGCCACAAAGAGCCCATTCTTTCTCTGGTAGACTCTTGGGATCAATCGGCTCAAATGAGAATTCAACTGCTTCCATCATCTGCCCCAAAAGACCGTCAGCTAATATCAAAGCAGGGTTTCGATACTTCTCAGCTAACTCAAAAGCGAGTTTAGGAAATTCATAGAGGTCCTGCGCTGAATTTGGTGCTAAAGTTATGGTGAAATAATCACCGTGCCCACCACCCCGGGTTGCCTGGTAATAATCAGATTGCGCCGGTGCGATATTACCGAGTCCAGGACCACCTCGAACTATGTTCACAACCAGTACTGGTATATCGGCACCCGCAATATATGATATCCCTTCTTGCATCAAACTAATACCTGGAGACGATGATGATGTCATTGCTCTCTTACCTGCAGCGGCAGCACCAAAGAGCATGTTTATTGCAGCGATTTCACTTTCGGTCTGAACAAAAACTCCACCTTCCTCAATCATTCTTACAGACATGGATTCTGGTATCTCATTTTGCGGTGTGATGGGATAGCCCGCAAAAAACCGGCAGCCTGCTGCGATGACACCCTCAACTATTGCATGATTACCATACATCAATTTCTTTTCAGCCACGTCATCTCCTTTATTTATAAACCTCGATTGCTGGTTCTGGACAGACCATATAGCAAAAACCACAAGCTTTGCATTGTTCCATATCAGTAATCATTGCTGGGTGATAACCGCTTGAGTTGATTCGGTCAGGTGCAAGGATAAGAATATCCACCGGGCACACATCATCACAGCATAACCCGCAGCCCTTGCAAACTTCATCCAAAATCTTGACTTCAGGCATCAAACTCTCCTTTCTGAATTGTCAGGCAAGTCTGCCTTTTAAATTTAACTTCAAGAAAATATGCGCCGATTTGTCCTTTATCTATAAACAGAAGTCAGTTTCTGTGTTTTCTCACCAGCATATTGTATCTAAGAATCCCGCCAAGTCAAGTACTACCCACAAAACGTAAAGGCTTATTCTGTAAAATCTGGTCTTGCTCTGCATGAATTCTGGTATTGACAGAAAACAAATTTGCCTTATAATATGGGCACTTATGCTCTTTTTACTATTATTTTTCGTTTCTCAATTTACTACTGAGTATCAACATTTTGTCGATTCTCCGGCAAGTGATTCGATTTTTGTCAGTCTAACCAGAGGGGATTATGCAATATCAGAGTTTGCCGATAATCCTGTTGTACTCTGGTTCTGGCGCAGTAATTCCGGTGATGCTCAGGCTGACTCGCTCCTTGCGAAAAACCACATGCGAAGGAATTTCTATCTTTCGGCAGTTCTTAGATGGGAAGCAAAACAGACCTCCGACTACGAGACAAAAGTCAATAAACTACATCTTGCTACCCACTTCGATTCAGCGGCAGCTGAGAATTTCTTGTCCTTTATATCCTTAGCCATTATGCGCCGTGATCTCAGGCATATCAAAACAGCCTTTTTTCTACCGATATTTTCCGATTTCAGAAATCAGCTTTTTGCCATGACCAACTTGATAATTTTGGCCATTGCCATTGCATTTCTTTCAGGTATCGTATTTGTTCTAGTCAAAATCGTCTATTATCTACCTGCCTTAAGCCATCAGGTTTGGCCAAGAAAGCATGTTCCATTCATGGATATTTTCAAGGTGCTAATACTCCTAATACCAGTCATCGTACTTCGTAACCTATATCTTATTTACGTATGCTATGCATTTTTGTTGATGTTCATTATGACAAAACGGGAAAAGAACTGGCTAAGATTGAATCTTATTTCTTTAGTCCTGATATTTATCCTTTCCCTACCCATCAACAATTTCATAATCTTCCTTAAAGAAAATAGTCACAGCAATCAAATATATCAGCTTGTTACTTATGATACCGCAATTAAGGTGATGGAGATTGAACGTATTGATGAGGAATTCTTGGCATATGGACTCAAACAACAAGGGAACTTAGAACAAGCTCTATCGATATATGAAGATCGGTTTTATGGTGGCGCGCGCAATGTTGCAGTCATCAACAATCTCGCTAATATCTACTGCCTTTATGGTGAAACTGCCCTTGCTGAATCGCTGTATAATCTGGCGATATTGGCCAGTGACCGCGGTGAACCATATTTCAATATGGGTTTGTTGAAACTGAAAAATATCGAGTACTCAGAATCGTCAAAATACATGAAAGAAGCTCGTCGAAAAGGTTTTTCCAGTCCCCAAAAGAACCCGGTTGATATCAAGCCCGATAATGTTGATTTTTATAAACACGTACTTGCTGAAGAGTTGGAAACCGAGGGCCTCCTTAGAACCACTCATATAATCCCTCTAATCATCATTATGATCATGAGCTTCCTGCCTTTTGGACTACGCCCTCCATTCTACTGCAGCAGCTGCAGACGACCTATATGTAAAGATTGTTTGAAAGAGGTCGATGGGGAAACTATCTGTCAAGATTGTTTTACAGGATTTAAATCCACAAAAAAGACTGAGATTGAACAAGATTTACGGAGAACAGTCGGAAGAAACCGAAAGAGAATCAAAAGAATCATACTCTACGCGCTAAATATGATCGTTCCGGGCGCAGGTTTGATATATATTAGAAAACATCTAACTGGTATGATTTTGGTGTGTCTTGTACTGCTTGGTTATATCCCTCTATTCTTGCCCCATATCTTTCTGAAACCTATGGGTTGGATAACGCTTCCTTCAGGTTCAATTGTCTTCGCTTTTGCCGGGATTATCGCTATTATATGCTATGTTATATCCTTTTACATGATCAAGGAGCACCATGCCGATTGAGGGTGATCTAAAAAGCCTTAATCTATCGAGTGTTTTGCAATTGATAGCACAGGAAAACCTTACTGGTGTGTTGAAACTCAAGCGCCGAAACGAAATAGTGGACATCGGTTTTTCCAAGGGACAGATAACCGGAGCTTTCTACGAAAAAGGAGATAAGTCTGAAAGAATGGAGAAATATCTCCTAAGATCTGGGATTATCGGAAAGAATGTGTACGAGCTCGTCGAGGAAATATACCAGGAAACAAAAAGACCGATCATGAACATCATTCTAGAAGACAAATATGTGACAATGGCTCAAGTAGAAAATATGATAAAATTCAAAATCCAGGAAGTAATTGACGAAATCTTCACCTGGGACAACGGTGCATTCAAATTCGAGCAACACTCTATCATCTATCCCAAAAGCATGATAAAAATCCGGCTGAATACTGAAGGTCTGATACTAGAAGCAGCCCGTCGCTCCGACGAATGGGCAAAAATAAGCAAGTCTATAGCTTCAGGTGATATCGTCTTCAAAAAGGTTGAGCGACCTGAACTCAAGCTGAAGCCATCGGATGAAGAAGAGCGCGTCCTGTCCTTGCTAAACGGTCATCGTAGTGTTGATGACCTCATTGAACTATCAGGGTTAGGAAAATTTCGTACTTATTCATATTTTTATCGGCTATTATCTACTGGCCAGATTGAAATGTCGTATGCGAAACCTAGACCAAAAAAGGCTCGTCCGAAGATAAAATTATCTCTCAAATTCTTGCGTGCGCCAATTACTCTAACAATCATCGTCATTGTTCTCCTAATAGAATTTTTTATTGGCAATTATTTCTCGGATCATAGCGTATTAACTATTGATTTGATCAGAGATGATTTTTATGAAAGTGATCGTGGATATTATCAGGATATTTTCTTTTACAAACATAACCGAAGAGCATCGGTAAAAGAAGTTATTGAAATCTTTGAGAAATAAATTACCAGTTGATTGATAATTTGAAACGGCATTAGTACCGTTTCAAATGGTTCGTATCTTATCTTTATTCGAATACCAAAAAACCGTAATGGCAGTTCACTTCAGTAGATTGATCTACATTATCAGTCGACTTCCTCAAACCAAGTCCTAATGCAAAAGGGCAAGCGCGACCACTGCAGCATTGCTAAATCGAGCCTTGATGATTTGGAACGGCATTAGATACTTCGATTGAATTTACTGTCTTTCAATTCATAAGTGAATTGAGTGAAACTATAGAGCTGCATGAGTTCTTCATAGGAAAATGTGGCGTTGCAGCCCGGACAAATGTAAAACCCTTCATCAGTAATCGTTAGATTTATGTATTTCGATGTAAAAATACAAAAAGGGCATAGTACCTTATCGATTTTCGCCATGGGTAATTATAACTATCTGGAGTATATTGTCAATCTATTAGAGAAAGCGATGAATATATATTCATCGCTTTCTTGATTACAATGATGGAATTAAGATTACAGTGATACTTTCGACTTTTTCAGAAGTATCATACACTGTTTGACTCGCTCATTACTAATATTTGAATACTCTCATTCTTCCGTTTTTGATATAGCACCAGGACATAGCCCTTGTGTTGTTAGCACACAGAATCCCGCCTTTCTTATCAAGCCCGATAAGACCACATCGACAGCCGTATTTTGTTGCATAGTCAATCGCCATTTTACCAGCGATACGGGCTCGATGATTGGACATAAAGCAAACCGCCCTAAATGACAACAAGTATCGCATTATCTCCTCGCCATGTCCAGTTGCCGTAACACCGCCATGCTTGT
Source organism: Candidatus Stahliibacteriota bacterium (assembly GCA_030613445.1). Taxonomy (GTDB): domain Bacteria; phylum Hydrothermota; class Tepidihabitantia; order SM23-42; family SM23-42; genus JAUVZL01. The sequence goes on from JAUWLY010000037.1 coordinate 8,414, forward strand.
CGGCGTAAATACCTCCCCCTATGATTGGCGTATCACCAACCCGACCAGGTATGTTTAGGGATATGCCTCCGGTTGAGTTTGCTACTGATATCGAGCCATTTTGATCTATAGCAACTACACCACTGGTGCCGTAGAAATCGGCTATTTCCTTAAGCTTGGGGAAATACGAGTGTTTTATATTTCTTTTCTTTCGCTGCCAGAGCCGTCTCTTTTCTTTTGTCTCTGGATTGTACGGTTTTATGCCCATTATCCGGGCAAATTTAGTAGCACCTTTACCACAGAGCAGTAGGTGGTCAGTCTTTTCCATTACTAATCTCGCCACACTTATTGGATGTCGCACGTTCTTCACTACGGCAACAGCGCCAAACTCCATTTTGTCTGTCATTATAGAGGCATCCATCTCAACCTTGCCCACTAAATTGAGATAAGAACCAGTACCAGCATTAAATACTGTTGCATCCTCAAGGATCATACTTGCTCGCTCAACCGCATCAAGGCTCGAGCCGCTCTGTTTCAATATGGAGTAGCCAATGGACACTGCCTTTACTAATCCAGTTCTTCTCCGTTTGGGAAAATTCAAACCTCCTGCTCCACCATTGACAATAATCGCACACGCGGTCTTTTTCATCTCTGCCTCGCAATTTTACCGAGCATCTTGAATGAACCTGCTTTCACGAGCACAAAATATAGTCCCGAACCAATATCTCTATTTTGTCCATCCTTACCGTCCCAATGGATTTGCTTATTCTCGATACTTTCATGAGGAAAAGTCTTTATGGCGCGACCAGAAAGGGAAAAAATCCTGACTGTCGGTTGTAGAGAATCCGGGTAATCAAGCACAATGTCGCACCCAGTCTGAAACGGACTGGGGATGGAAAACGGTGCAGCATAACGTTCGATCAAGACATCGGTAAAATCACTCAGATTACTCGTATTGCCGTATTTGTCCTCAGCGAGAACAGCAAATCCATAATCACCCCTTATTTTACCAAAAACGTATAACGAGGTATCTGAAAGATACTCTCGTATATGCTGACCATTTATTAAATCCTTGACTTCGATATTATCAATATAACACCCTCCACGGTTTATTGAGCTATTTGTGTAATAGGAAATCATCAGTCGGTCATTTCCCGGCGGCAAAACAACCCTGCGTCTTTGCCAACCATTTGACCAGCCGTAATGAACATCTCTGAATGTTCCGAATTCAATTATCAAAGAGTCAGTCATGTCTTCAGTATTATAGTAAAGATATATATTGAGAATACCTAGGTCACTTAATAAAATGTGTTCTTTCGTTTCAATGGAGTTCTGGAGATTACTAACATTGCCTGAGAAAAAACAAGCATTGCCTGAATATACATTGGTCGTATCTATAGTGAATCCTTGGAAATTCCACTGGCTTGAATCCTCGCACAAATCACTGAAAACCACCACTGTACTGTCTTGGGCCATCTCGATTATCTTGTATGTAACTGGTGCAAGGTCAAAAGCTGCATTCCAGGTCAGTCTGAAATCATTGTTTTTACCTATGCTACTCGCAATGAGCCAGCTTATCGAGTTTGGTCTGATATCGTCTAAATTATAAAACCAATTAAGAAACTGGAGCCATTTCGATTGTGACCAGTCAAGTCCTGCATATTCATCAATAAGTTGCTTGAACAACCGATATTCTCTTGGAAACCAGATAGTCAAACCAGTAGCCAGTGAATAATTATCTCCCCAAAATTGAGACTCTAAGATCGTCTGGTTATACGCTTGTACAAGCTCGCTGGTCTCAACAGTTCCGAGGAGGGAATCTAAACCTTGCACAAGATCCCCCATATCAATGAATTCATCATCTGGACCTGGGGTTTGATTTCTTATGGGTATGGTCTGAACGTTTTCTCTTACCGCAACGACCGAAGAGTTAGGCAATCCTTGCATCATGGTGTTGGCTAATTGGTCAATCTTACTCTTGAGATTATCCATTTCTGTCAGCTTGAGTGCCGAATACACAACCGGCTGTATATTGGTATAGGTTTCAACAAGCAAAGATACCGCAGCCTTTGCCATCTCTTTTTCATTGCTCTGGGGATCATCAATCAGGTGTTCGAATATTTTGTCATAGCAAAAACCTTGTATCGGACAAAGGGTCTGCGCAGCCAAAAGGATTTTCGCATAATCTTTTAGCTCAAAGGCGACTTCTACTTGCTGCATTAAACACGCATCAAATGCAAAAAGGTCGATCTTTTCTTGTGTATAATCGTACAGAGAGCTCATCGCTTTACGTAAGTCACCGTTGAAAATGCCCAATTCATTACCGCTTGACCAGTCACTGCCATAAGAACACCTGGGTATTAATGTCCATCCTGAACCATGGTCCCACAGTATTACGAAATACTTCTCTGCCGGATAATTATAAATACCCCACTCAAGGAAATCAAGTAGGGTGTGCCAATCACACATGTCGATAATGCCTAGATTTTGAAGTTCATAAGAAGTTCCCATCCCGACAAGGAGCCGCTTGGCGCCAATATATGGCTTGTCAAGCTGAACAACAATGGCAACTTCATCATTAGAACCAACCGTCTCCATTTCAACGAGATCTGAATCAGCCCACGTAGCAAGGTCATTGTCTGCTGCCATATAGACAAGTGCCGTCCACTCGCGGGCAAGAAGAAATATCGGGAATATGATTATTAATAATAACCTAAGCACACGTAATTTTATAGAAATCTATATGTAAGTCAACTGATGAATTGTTCTACTTACAGATCGAGGTATCGCCATGATTTTAACTTCACTTATAATAAAGAAAGCGCCTAGAATTAAGTGAGAATGTGATTTCGAACTGCTAATTAGCAGTTTTGCGTAGGGACATTTGCTCTTCGAGTGATCCCGAGTTCTGTCGAGGGGGATCAAAAATCAGGATGAGTCGAAAAGTACTTTATTATTGCATAATCTCTTTTATTCTTATCACCCCGGCGATATGAATAAAAATACGCAGGATGGCATTTTGTGCAGAAATCAAGCGATGCAATAAGCTTCTCCTCACCGAGGTCCTCAATAACAGCTCCTTTGAGGTCGATAAAATATTTCCTGTTTCTACGGATCACTGCGTTTTCATATTGCTGCGTGAAGAGTCTGGCTATATCTTCCTTGACTTCATAACAGCAGGACCCTATTGAGGCACCAAGGACATATTTATAATTATCCATAAATCGCTTAGCCCTTTTTGCTATCCCTTTAATAATGCCTTGCCACCCGCAGTGAATAATACAGATTTTTGTTTCGTTGAAAAGGTAAACTGGTAAACAATCAGCTATTCTGACACCAAGCGCGAGATTGCTTCTCTGCGTTAATAAGCCGTCGCCGACGCGCGCGCTGTCTTTATCAACATCAATTATTATATCTGAATGTATCTGTTTTAGAAAAATTGACTTGAATCGCTCAAGGAATCTTTCTTCATTGGACTTTGTCGAATAAAGCATAAGCCTATTGTCTGATTTGAACTGAAAGAATTCAGTGTTATCATCTTTAATTAGTTCCCACGATATTATACGTGTGCTCTTTGTTTTATTCGATGTCATTAAACCTGTGGGCTTTTTTTCATTTCTTTGATTTTGAGCACGGTTTTTTTCTTCTTGGTATATGAATCCTCAGCTATCGAAAACAGACAATCCAATCTGGTTTTCCCAGGTTCGATTTCCAAAATTTTGTCTGCCTGGTTAAAGGCGATTACGTCGAAAGTCTTGCCACCATCTCTTAATACGAATTTCAGGTGCTTGTTACCAACTACTCTTGGCACCCCTACTACTTCCAGATTCGTACCCAAAAAAACTGGTTGAGGGTTTGCCAAACCAGTCGGCTCGAAAAACTTTAGGAAATACGCCACATCTTCAGTGATTTCATCCAAACTAATTTCCATATCATAGGAGTGTTTCCTTTGGAAAATAGCATCATCGAATTTTAGTGCATAGTCATTAATACATTGACGCAGTTGAACGAGCTTCTCTGCCTTCAATTCCAACCCAGCTGCCTGGCTATGTCCACCGTATCTAACAAGCAGATTCTGACACGCACCTAGGGCTTCAGCGATATCCAGACCGGGTATTGAGCGAGCCGAACCTTTAGCCACACCTTTTTTCACAGACAGAATAATGGCTGGTTTAAAAAACTCATCGCATATCGCGGATGCTACAATACCAACTACACCTTCATGCCAGGTTTCTTTTTCAACAATAATTATTCTATCCTTATCAAGATGATTTTCCTGAATTAAACATTTTGCCTCTTGGTACATCGCATCTTCGATCAACCGCCTTTTTTTATTATCAGCAGACAGATTCTGTATGAACTCGGTTGCTGTTGTTCGTTCATTCGTCAAAAAGAGTTCTAAAGCTTCTTTTGCATCGCGCATCCGACCACAAGCATTGATTCTCGGGCCTATTATGAACCCTAGATGATATGACGTCAAATCATCTTTTAACCTAGTCTCCTTGAGTATTACCTGTATTCCTGTCTTTTTGCTCTTTGCGATCCTTTTTAGACCGTATTTGACAAGTACACGGTTTTCATCGATCAAGGGCACGACGTCAACAACGCTTCCTAAAGCGACAAGGTCCAGGTCTTCATATATTGCCTCAAGCGGCTTTTTCATTCTAATAAATAACCCTTGAATCAACTTAAATGCAACACCAACACCAGCCAGTTCTTTAAAAGGATAGATGTCGCCTGGCAGCTTCGGGTTCAGAATCGCATAAGCATCTGGCAGTACTGGTTGGGGTTTGTGGTGATCGCAGATAATTATATCGAGGTTATCCTGCTTCGCTTGCAAGACCTCTTGTACTGCGGTAATCCCACAGTCAACTGTAATCACCAAGGTGCATCCTTTTTCTATCGCATAACTAATGCCCTTCGAAGAAAGACCATAGCCCTCGACAATACGGTGCGGTATATAATACTCAACATTGAGCCCCAATTTCCTGAGGTTGTCTATAACAAGAGCTGAGCCAGTAATGCCATCAGCATCATAATCACCATGAACAAGGACCTTTTCTTTAGTCTCAATAGCTTTAATGATCCTGTCTACTGCCTTTTTCATACCACCCATTAGAAAAGGATCGTGAAGATCAGAGAGAGATGGAACAAAATACCTTTCTATTTTTTCTGGCGTGTCATAACCGCGGTTTTTCAAAATCTGAACAATGATCCTGGGTATTTTCTTATCCCGTATTTCCATGTCAGATGCATCAATAGATTGACCTTTTAAAATCCACTCACTCAAAATCTCTCCTCAGATTATATAATGAGTTACTATTCAACTATTTGACCAATTAACCAATCAACTATCCGACCATTTGACTATCAGACAAAAATGTGGGGTGACCTGTAAGCCGGGTTCTGTCTTGGATAGCCATTTATCTTGGCATAGCATCACTACTATGCTCTTTGCAACCTACCCACCCCGTCCCTGCATAAAGCAGAAGGAAACGGGCAATTCCATACGGGGCTTATTTGGTTTTGCTTCAGATGGGGTTTACC
>JAUWLY010000317.1 GCA_030613445.1 Candidatus Stahliibacteriota bacterium
ATGCTATTTTTTAAAAAAAGCAATGTAATTCCAAAAATAACAATTATTAGTGGCTACATTTTTTCTGCGTAAAATAGCACTTTACGATATATTTTCAGATAGTTAAATGACAAATATGCGGAATTTCCAGGGGAAGATCCGATGTACTGATGCAGAGCTTACGCCGCATTGGACTATCCGGCACCGAGATGGAAAAAGCTCAATGCGATACTATTCGTTTGAAATTATTTAAAATCGGCGCTCGAATAAAAATAACCGTCCGAAAAGTATGGCTCGCCTATGCCGATGGATATCCATATGCAGATATATTCAGGCAGGTGTACTATAATTTGCAGCAGATACCCATAATATCCTGAATATACAGTAATTGTTAATTTAAAAGTGAGATGTACAGGGAGAAGTGCGCCCTAATCTGACGAGCATGATACTCAAAACTTACACAAAAACAATACGTTATGCGACAATCGCTTGCAGCAGGTGTATAGACGTCATGGTGTGTAGGCTTGGGGTCAAGTTTATGCCCCAATTGCTGGGCACTAACAGGGGGCAGGTAGTTTTTTGTCGTAGAATGAGAAGTATTTTAGCCTGCAAGGTGCAGATGCCGTTGTCCGTTATTTATTTTTTCCTTCTGCAGTACTACCGATAATACTTGTGAAATATGCGGGCTATTGTTGATTCAGTCATGAGTACTGCAATTGATTTTCTTCAAATGAGTCGGAGGTTATTGCCAGATAATAGCCTTGTAACAGCAAAATAGATCAAGTCAGAAATTTGAGCACCTTATTTATACCGCCAGGCTGTCCGAACAATTGGAACCACTTCTCTAAAATGTGTTGATATCTCATTAAAATTAGAATAGAGACTAGGTTACCATATAATTTCTTGATGTCCCCGCTCCAGGGACACATCGCCGAGGATAAGAAGAAGCATCTAATTCCCCATTACTTAAGGGAACCTTGAAAAATGTTAATTACGCAATTTACTCATTCTAAATGATAATAGCTATCAAGAATTGCTTGAGTTATATGTGTCCGCTTCTTTTATTTTCCATCTTATCTGAGCTGTTTTGCTCAGATAAGATGGAAAATTCCTCACTTGGGCGCACTTCACCTGTGGACAACGCAAAGAGTACCATATCTGTCAAGGTTATATGCCAAGTTGCGCAATCCTATTTTGTTAACTGCCCGTATGATTCCGATACCGCGCAGAATCATATTGCCCGCCCGTTGTGCCTGGACCCCGAAAATATGCTCAACCCGGGATCGAATCCTGGATCTCGTTCTATTTCCCTGTTGCTCCCATTTCGTCAGTTTGTAATTACGGGAGCCTTTGCGTTGAAGATGTTCCCGATACCCGTTGCTTTTCAACCGGTCGATTGCATCCTCAGAACGATAGGCCGAGTCAGCCCATACATCACGGCTGCTATTGCCGGGATCAAGCAGTTCATCGAAAATATTACTGTCATGTACATTGGCGGATGTAACTTCGTATCGCCGAATAAGCTTGTGCTTCACGTCAACAGATATGTGATTTTTATAACCGAAAAAACTCTTGTTATTCTTTTGGGTCCAGCGAGCATCGGTATCTTTTTGTCTCTTCTTATGCTCACTCCACCCTTCGGGTCGTTGACCGTTCTTGATCTGCTTGTTTTCCTCACGGTTGTTGCGCTGTACAGGAACTTTCACAATACTTGCATCGACGAATTGTCCTTTTTGGGCTCTGTAGCCCTGCTCATGAAGAAAAGCATCAAACCTCGAAAACAGTGTGTCAACCACACCAGCTTTGATCAAATCTTCGCGGAATCGCCAGATGGTTGTTGCATCGGGCACCTTACTGGCCGCATGGAGTCCAAGAAAGCGGGAGAAGGAATACCGGTCGAGAATCTGAAATTCCAACCCCTCATCAGAAAGGTTATACAGCGACTGCAGGATAAGTATTTTTAAACAACAGGATGAGGTTAAACCCCTTGGCACTGGCATTCGACTTCTTTTCCTTCTTTCTTGCCTGCTCAAGAATGGGGCGAAATATTTCCCAATCAATAGTGTCGTTGATCTTGGTCAGCGGATCACCAGCTTTATCAATGCGCTGAAGACGAGTATCAAAATCGAGAAAACCAAGTTGTTTCATATCGAGGCTCCAATTCATAGAGGCTTAGGTTATAGGGCTTAAATATAATACAACTTGTTGTTTTATCATTATAAAACTGAATAATTACAACATTTATTCAGTTTGAATATTTCAAGGAACCCTTAAATTAATCGATACGCCACAGGGCATCAAATAGATGAAAACAGACGCGTAAAATGCGCTCCCCATTCTGGGCGTTAGGCTACGAAGGTGAAGATGATCGTGAAGATATATAAGGTAAAATTAGTTTTGTTGACGATAGTATTCGTAGCGGGCGCAATTTATGGAATCATCATTTATAAATATGAATTCTTTCCTTTTGGAATTATCAAAACTACCTACCATAAAATTCAAATAAAGCCCAAAAAATCTGGTCGGTGGTCCATTGGAATATATGAAGGTTCAACCCCATTCAATTTAGCTGCCCCGGAAGATATTTCCAACCCTGTTCTAACAGCAAAAGATGCTATAGATATAGACGGAACTTTTGTTGCAGACCCATTTATGGTAATTAAGAATGGAAAATATTTTATGTTCTTTGAAGTGCTAAACCGGGAAACTGCTCAAGGTGATATTGCTTATGCAGAGAGTCTAGATGGAAGAAAATGGAACTATAGAAAAGTTGTTATTGATGAGGGTTTCCACTTATCGTATCCGTATGTATTCGAGTGGGACAATAACTACTACTTAATCCCGGAGAGTCATGAAGATTTCTCTGTGAGGTTATATAAAGCTACAAAGTTCCCCGAAAAATGGGAATACGTTAGTACTCTATTGTCTGGATACAATTATGTAGACCCTTCAATATTTCGCTATAAAGATAAGTGGTGGATGTTTGTGTCTACTGTGAACAACAACATTCTGAATCTCTATTTCTCGGAAGACCTATTAACAGGGTGGAAGCCTCACCCTATGAATCCAGTAGTAAAGCTAGATAAGAACTTTTCAAGGCCAGGCGGTCGAGTCATCAATCATGAGCACAAACTGTATCGTTTAACGCAAGACGACGATCCAAGTTATGGAATCCAGGTTTTTGCTTTTGAAATAACCGAGCTCTCTGAAATATCATATGCGGATAAATTGGCCTCAAAAAAACCCATAGTAACAAAGACAGGTGTTGGATGGAATGCAGCCGGTATGCACCACGTAGACATGCACAAAATTGGAAATAAATGGATGTCGGTGGTAGACGGACGAAGTGAATGAGCCTAGTGTCGCGTCAACGATGAAATGGCGCAAGATTGCGCAGTAGTTTTTTGTGCCTGCGTCTTTGTGGATTGGGGCGCATAGTAGAACTATGTAACTCAAGTCAC
>JAUWLY010000161.1 GCA_030613445.1 Candidatus Stahliibacteriota bacterium
AGAGAAATTCAATTTGGGATAAGATAAAGACGATTCTGCAAGGCTGAAGCCTTGTCCTACAGTTCGACAATTTTATTTGGGATTTGTCCCCATTCTTCATTTCGGATTACATTAGATAGGAAAATCGTGGTTACCGCAAAGCTGGAGAGCTTGGAATTTAGATTTCTGGGATTTTAGGTATTTAGGTATTTCGGATCTTTAGGCATTTGTTATTATGGCATATACGATTTTTTTACATGAAATATCGCGCGAAAAATGTTCTTGTATACATCGGGATTTTCCTCTTTTATCTTTTCTAAGAAATTCCTGATCATTTCACGTTTTGAGCTCTGGTAATAAGGACAGATGTTTGCGCGGTGGGGTAAACCATAGACTTGAGCAAGCCGTTCGATCTTATCCTTGGATAAGTAATATAGTGGTCGTATGAAGGAAAACCTTCCCTGAATAACTGATTGTGTTGGGAGGAGCGTTGATAGCTCCCCATTATAGATCATATTTAGCAACAGAGTTTCTACAGCGTCCTGGGTGTGGTGGGCAAGAGCGATCTGGAAAATATTGTATTTGTCAGCGATCTCTAATAGTGTTTTTCTTCTTTCTCTTGAGCAAGGGTAACACTTATTTGGGGTATTTTTTATCTTCCTGTCGATGTTTTTTTTGACTATTGTGCGAGATACCCGATTTGCAATGAGGAGTTTTTTTACGAATTCTGTATTTGACCGAGAGAAGTTAGTGTCAACATGGCAGGCACGTATTTCCCAATTGTGTGCGAACCGCTTATTGTATTCCAGAAGAAGCAGAAGTAATACTGAACTGTCTACACCGCCAGAAATGCCAACGAGCACACGTGAATTCTTGGCCAGGAATCCATGCCGCTCTATTGCCCGTCTCACTAGTAGAAGACAATCATTGATTAATCGGTGACCTTCTTTCTGTCTATTAAGCAGCAATTACCTTAGTACAGTAAGTTGTTTTATCGCAACACCCTTTTTTGATTCAAGACGATAAAAATAGATACCATTGGGCACGAGATTACCCCTTTCGTCGGCCGCATGCCAGATTACTTTGTGCGTACCTTTTGGAAAGCGCCCTTTAGCTATTACTTTGACCGGTTCACCGATAAGATTGTACACGGTTATTGTTATATCAAGAAATTGACCGAGCGAGAATTCTATTTCAGTGTAATTATCAACCGGGTTAGGGTGGTTGTTCGCGAGGGCGATAATGTCATTTCGTTGGCTCGGTTTGATCCCACTCAGTGTTTTTATGGATTTGTGTGCGTGATCATAGACAACAACATTATTTTTGACCGGGGTAGTTAGTATCTTTGATCCCAGAAGTACTTGGTCGATAATGATCCTGTTTTTATAAGAGCCAGCAGTATCGAGTGCAACAACTGAATCAGAGAAAAGGACAAAAACATTTCCAAATCTGTCTGTGCTGAAATCGAGTATTTTGTGCGAGGCACTATATAGTACCTTTTTGCGATAATTCGCTGGATTGTTTATTGTACCACCTGTCCAAGCGTAGATTCTATTATTGGCAAGTGTGAACAGAGGGGTGTTGATATTTCCATAATCGGCGGTTGGGATAATGCTTAGGCGTTCTGCATTCGTACTGATGAAGCCAAGTACATTTTTGCTATCGGTGAATACCAGGCGACCAGGTTCTCGCACGATTAATATCGGCTCGGCATCAAGTTCCGCATGACTGATTTGAGCTGGAGAATTGAAAATAAGACTGCCTGATGTTATTAGACCCCCGTCGGTTATAGCTAAACTGAGTAACCGGCTGCTTTTATCGACGACATAAACAACCTCATCAATAACCGTGAGCGCTTTACCGTTGCTAATTTGCTGGATTAGAAAGGGGTTCTTGGCAGCTCTTTCATATTTCAGTATTGATGAATTGGAGAGAACCCAGAGCTCTCCTAGATTATTGATAACCAGGTCATTGACCTGAATTCCCTTGGGTAAGGCAATTTCGTTGCTTTGTTGCCACTGTCCAAGGGCGATGCAGACAAGAAAAAATATCACGGCTAATTTTTTCATAGACCTCCTTGTTAATTATTAATATCTTTATCTTCATACGTAAAATTATATACAAATCATAAAAGATGTCAAGACCCAAGTCACATTAGAAAGAATAGGGCTAAGAGAGGACAGGAAAGGGCAATAAATGAAGAAGTTCAAATGTCAAATATCAAAGGTCAATTGAAGCCTCAATATCTAATGTCAAATTCTGGATTTTGTCATTTGGGCTTTGGCATTGGTTTGTCATTTGGGTTTTGGAATTTGTCATTAGATCTATAGCCCTCTTTGCGCCTTTTCCGAGCCATCTTATGCCTTATCACGCCGTCTAATTGGTATTTGACAAGGCGCCACTTTTCTGTATAATGATACTTATGAGAAGTACAACGATCATTGGTCTGAGACACAAAGGAAAAGTGGTGATAGGGTGTGATGGTCAGGTTACTGCTGGGGAGGCGATCATGAAACATACGGCGCGCAAGATACGCAAGCTCTATAACAATAAAATCCTCGTTGGGTTTGCAGGTTCAACCGCGGATGCCTTGACACTTTTTGAGCGTTTTGAGTCGAAGCTCGATGAATTCGGCGGTAATCTACCACGCAGTGTCGTTGAACTCGCTAAAGATTGGCGTCAGGATAAGGTTCTGCGCCGTCTTGAAGCTTTGCTCGCGATCCTTGATAAAGACCACGCCTATATTGTTTCTGGTTCAGGTGATATCATTGAACCAGATGATGGAATAGTTGCAATCGGTTCAGGGGGTTCTTATGGACTTGCTGCATGCCGTGCGATGATTGCTCATGCGAACATGACAGCTAAAGGTGTGGTCGAAGAATCGATAAAGATCGCTGCGGATATTTGTATTTACACGAATAAAGAAATATTCATAGAAGAGCTATAGAATTCACCGGTTTGTAGAAATTAATTTAGTTTCGGCGGCGGCTCAGGACAATTTTAAGTTTCCGGAGTGCATTCTCTTTGATTTGTCTTACGCGCTCGCGGGTGATATTCATTGTCCGGCTGATATCTTCGAGACTGTGGATTTCATATTCATCCAATCCGAAGTTCATTTTCAGTATCTCCTGTTCCCTCGCTTCCAATTTATTCAGTGCCTTCGTAAGTTTTTCTTTTTGTATTTTCTTCTTGAAAATCACATCGGGCGGTGGCGATAACAGGTTATCAGCCCCTTCAATATCGAGACGCACCGATTCTATATAAGGGTTCTCAGAACCTTCAAAAGTTTCATCAAGCGAGTAGGGAGGTATCAATTCACCCAATGCAAGAGATACAGCGTCTTTATCAACGTTCAGGAGTTTAGCGAGATCATCGACCGTCGGCTCGCAGCCATTGCGCTGAATGAATTTCTTTATTTCGCCTTGAATTCTTTTTGCCAGATGGCTTTTTCGTACAAGACCGCGCTCGACATTTATGGCATTATAAATGGCTCTTTTTATCCACCAGACTGAGTAAGTATTGAAACGATAACCTTTTCTCTCATCGTACTTGCTGACGGCATGTATCAAACCTTCATTGCCAGCGTTTATTAGTTCGGAAAGAGTAAGCCCCTGCTTCTGATATTTCTTTGCGATAAAGACGACAATCCTTAGATTTGAACAAATCAGTCGTTCTTCTGCAGCTTCGTCTTTTTTTGATCTTATTTTTCTGGCTACATCGAATTCTTCTTCTTTGGTTAGGATTGAAAATCGACTTATTTCTTCAAGATACTGCTTTAATCTCCTGTCATCTATAGATCTGAGCATGAGCCGTCATCAGAGTTGCCAAACCGACCTAATTACAGGGTATTTAATCAAGGTGTCACTGCGATGTATAATTTCCTCTCTTTTCTCTGAACATGAAAGATAACTGGTTTTCCTGTTTTTAATTTGGCAACAGCTTTTTCGTAAATACTGACATTAGTAATGCCTATTTTTCCAATAGCCAAAATTACGTCGCCGGTCGATAATCCAGCATCTGCAGCTGGCGTTTCAGGTTTTACGTCGATTACCACAACACCAGTTGTTACATCGAGGGTGAAGCGCTGCGCCTGTCCATCGGTTACATTTACTACTCTCAAACCAAGTTTGTTTTTCTTATCATTTTCGACCCCGGCATCACTCAGTTGGTCTGGGTATTCTCCAATCTTGACCTTGAGAGTTTTTTCCTTGCCATCACGTAGAACTTTCATAGTTACCTTCTTGCCAACCGCGGTTGATGCGACTTGCATCCTGAATGACTGCAAATCCTCGACTTTCTTACCATTGAATTCTATAACAACATCACCACTTTCAATACCTGCTTTGCTCGCTGGTGTATTGTCCATAACGTCGCTAATCAGAACACCTTCTAAAGAAGAAAGGTTAAGGGCTTCCTTTAGATCGTCAGTGATTTCCTGAAGGTAGATACCAAGGTAACCACGCGTCACTTTGCCTTCAGCTATTAATTCATCTATTACGAATCTAGCAAGATTTGCTGGGATGGCAAAACCGATGCCTACATTACCGCCACTTGGTGTTGTAATGGCTGAATTTATGCCGATGACTTCACCTCGTATATTGACTAACGGACCTCCTGAATTACCCGGGTTTATTGCAGCATCAGTTTGCAAGAAACTCTGGAAATCCGGACCTTCAGGGAGTGGGATATTGGTTCTTCCTTTTGCTGAGATAACACCAACCGTAACCGTACCTTCAAGATGAAACGGATTGCCCACAGCGATTGCCCAATCGCCAATCTTTACTTTATCCGAATTACCAAATTTCAGATAGGGTAGTCGTTCATCGCTTGCTATTTTCAGCAAAGCGATATCAGTCCGTCGATCAACACCGATGATCTTCACTGTATTGCCTTTGAATTCTTTTTTATTGCTCAACTTCACTTCGATATCAGCGGCTGAGGCACCTTTTATTACGTGGTAATTGGTGACAATATAGCCATCTTCTGAGAGTATGAAACCAGAACCCAGAGTCTGAGTTTTTCCTTCACGCTTTGGAGAATCTTTGAAGAAATTTTTGAAGAAATCATCGAATGGTCCCTCAAAGTACCACTCAAAACCAGGTATCTCTCTGGTGACAGTTTTCTTTGCTGAAATATTGACGACTGAGGGGGATACTATTTCAGCTATTTTGGTGAAGGGACTTTCGCCAGCATCATTAATCAGAGGTACTGGCAGTTTGTAGTAGTCATTGCTCGCTTCGCTTCTACTGACGATGGTCGGCAGACTGGTGGTGATAATAATCCCTAAAAGAAATGCAAAAACCGCAGCAGCACCAGCAATAATACCGACCGTTATCAGGGGAATTTTTTTCATCATCTTAGCCTCCTTGTTGCTGTTCCTCTCCATTAGTACAATCTCTAGCTACTCGTTATATGAAAGAGGCGTCATACAGGCTATTCATTTGGTTGTTGGCTGTGTTTAGAGTAGGTGCAAGAGATTGAAGCCTACTTCTTCTTTTTTTTCTTTGCTTTTTTTCCGATTTTCCTATATTCTTGCTCTTTCTTCCTCAGGTTTGTCCGTAAGCGCTTAATTTTCGTGATTAGACTGCGGGTTTTCTGTATTTTCCGCCAGGTTTTACTCTTTTTTTCAAAGACCTCATCAAAAACTAGATTACCGAGTTCGATATAGCATTCTCTGAGCTTCCTGTTTAATTCGAAAATTTCGACCTTCAAACGACCTTTAAGAGTCAAATCACCGGCCTCTTTTCCAACAACCGTTGAAACATCATCCAACCATTTCGTTATTTCGTTCCAGAGATTGGGCATTTCTCCTCCTTTCCAAATTTTTAGACAAAAACTTCAACAGAATAGTTTATTGTGAAACTTCCTCCACCGCGCGGTTCAATTATGTTTCCATTATTTCTTTTTCTTTCTTTTTGAGAATTTCATCAACTTTTTTTATGAATTCATCGGTTATTTTTTGTACCTCTTCCTGAGCCTGGTGAAATGTGTCCTCGGAAATATTCTTGTTCTTCTCCTCCTTTTTTATTTCAGTATTTGCCTCTCGCCGGATATTACGGATCGCAATCCTGGTGTCTTCACCTAGTTTCTGGGTGAGTTTTACGAGTTCTTCACGGCGTTCAGTAGTTAGCTGTGGTATTGACAGACGGATAACATTACCATCATTGTTAGGTGTTAAACCGATGGCTGATTTGTGGATCGCTTTTTCAATTTCACCGAGAGTGCTCTTGTCCCAGGGTTGAATAATGATCAAACGAAGTTCTGGAATACTTACTGTAGCGACCTGGTTGAGCGGTAACGTACTTCCGTAGTAATCGACTTTGACGCCGTCCAAAAGCGCAGGTGAAGCCCTTCCAGTTCTGATCTTCGCAATTTCTTGTGCTAAAAGCGATTCAGACTTGGCCATTTTTGTTCGGGCATTTTCTTTGATTTTCTCAATCATATCAGACTCCATTTGTTATCAGGGTGCCGATATCCTCACCTTTAATCACCCTAGATAATGGATACTTCATCAGGTTGTAGACACTGATCGGAATGTTGGTCTCCCGACATATATTAAAGGCGGCCAAATCCATTATACCTAGCTTTTTTGCAATCGCCTTCTGAAATGTTAATCT
>JAUWLY010000330.1 GCA_030613445.1 Candidatus Stahliibacteriota bacterium
AGAAGATATTTCCTCAGGGCACCAGGGTCAGGTATCATACTTTGCATCCCTTGCAAAGCAATTTTCTCCTCAATACCAAAATGTCTGCAAACATCTAAAGCAAGCGCGATATTTTCTTTATGTTCAAGATAGGAAAATTTACTTTGGCTCTCATCTGACACTTTATTGCTTTTTGATATAGAAAACTCCATGTTTTTCTTATGCATTTTGTCGATATACTCATTAAAGATATGGGGTTCTGAAGCAAAAACCTGGCAATTGGACGGGATTGCATTGATGAAAGCCCTGGCTATATCACGTGTTGTTGGTCCCATGACATCGAGGTGATCAGGACGGACATTAGTGATTACGACTATATTAGGTTCAACAATCTGGATTGCTTCTGTTCTTTGTAGGTCAGGTCGCAGCGCCATACATTCCAGGACAATCGCCTCTGGTTGAAGTCTCTGTGCTTTTCTGACGATCCTGATCTGCTCACTGATATTAGCCATGCCGAGTCTGGATACTGGTTGTTCAGAACCATCAGCCATGATAAACCTCGGGCTGGTGCCCGTGGTTTTAGCAAGTACTTTCTTACCACCGCCCCTTAATCCAGCAGCAATAAGCCTAGTTACTGATGATTTACCCCGTGTACCATTGACCCAGATGCGTACGGGGATCGATTTAAGCCTATTCTCGTGTCTTATTTTCTCGATACGATATATAACGATGAAAACGACAAGCAAGATCACTACTGCATACGTGCCAAACGGCGCCATTGTTAATTATAGACGGTTTTCCCTTTTTGTCAATTAGCGGGTGGGTGGATAAACATTCCTGTATAAAATATGTCATAATAGTAATGAGATACGACAAATTTACACAAAAAGCCCAAGAAGCGCTGGGTATCGCCCAGGAAATAGTTGACGAGTACAATCAACAGGAACTGG
The DNA here is from genome assembly GCA_030613445.1 of Candidatus Stahliibacteriota bacterium. Lineage (GTDB taxonomy): Bacteria > Hydrothermota > Tepidihabitantia > SM23-42 > SM23-42 > JAUVZL01. The sequence continues at coordinate 930 of JAUWLY010000330.1, forward strand.
ATACCGAGCACTTATTTTTGGCACTTCTAAAACAAGAGGATGGATTAATCCCAAAAATAATAAAGCGTATTGGTATGATACCTGAAACGATCCGGCACAAACTTGAGAGATCACTGGATCTTAGGCCCAAAGTATACGGTGGCGCATCGGCTCAGCTTTATATTACACCGCGCACCAAAAAATTATTCACGACCGCACGTGCAGAGGCACAGCGAATGAAGGATGAATATGTAGGGTGTGAGCATCTTCTTTTGGCGATCGCTGAGGAGCGTGAGGGTACGACTGCAAAGATATTAAGAGAGTTCGGTATTACTAAAGAGAAGTTGTATCAAGTTTTGCAGGCAATTCGTGGTACACAACGCGTTACGGACCAGGATGCTGAAAATAAGTATATGGCTTTAGAAAGATTTGCCCGTGATGTCACGCAGCTTGCCAAACAGGGAAAACTTGATCCAGTCATCGGACGAGATGATGAGATCAAGCGTCTTATCCAGGTGCTTTCCAGAAGGACAAAGAATAACCCGGTACTCATCGGCGATGCCGGCGTCGGTAAAACAGCGATCGTTGAAGGTCTTGCTCAAAAGATAGTTGACAAGAATGTGCCTGAGATACTAAAGGACAAAAGGATATTATCACTGGATATGGGTGCTCTGGTTGCAGGTTCAAAATATCGGGGTGAATTTGAGGATCGACTGAAAGCGGTCATGGATGAAATTAAAAAAGGAAAGGGAGAGATTATTCTCTTCATTGATGAGATGCATACTATTGTTGGGGCTGGTGCGGCTGAAGGTGCGATCGATGCATCAAATATGCTAAAACCAGCATTGGCAAGGGGCGAACTTAAGTGTATCGGTGCCACGACATTGAATGAATACCGTAAATACATTGAAAAAGACCCAGCATTGGAAAGACGTTTTGCACCGGTGTTTGTTGGTGAACCAACGATCGATGATACTATAAAAATCCTTAAGGGTTTGAAAAGTCGTTATGAATCTCATCATGGTATTGTTATCGATGAAAGTGCGATAGAGGCTGCTGCCAAACTGTCGGATCGCTATATTACAGAACGCTACTTGCCTGATAAGGCGATTGATTTGATAGATGAAGCTTGTGCTCGTGCTCGTATCGAGATCTATTCTATGCCTGATGAGTTAAAGGAAATGGAGAAGAGAATCGAAGAACTTAATCAAGAAGGTAAAGAAGCAGTAGACACAAGGAATTATGAGAGAGCAGCTGAACTACGTGACGAAGTTGAAAGCCTCCAGAAAGAGTTCAAGGACAAGAAGCAGGTGTGGATGAAAAAGCGAGGGATTGATGACAAAGTTACTGAAGATGATATTGCCCATATCGTTGCTACCTGGACCGGCATACCAGTTTCTCGTATGGTCGAATCGGAAATGGATAAGCTCTTGAAAATGGAAGAGCGTATACACCATCGTCTGGTTGGTCAAGATGATGCAGTAATCGCGGTTAGCGATGCAATAAGGCGTTCAAGAGCAGGTTTGAAAGATCCAAATCGACCCATTGGCTCATTCATATTTTTGGGGCCGACCGGCGTTGGTAAGACAGAGCTCGCTAAATCATTGGCTGAGTTTCTTTTTGATACTGAGGAAGCCATGGTCCGTATTGATATGACCGAGTATCAAGAAAAACATACTGTGTCGCGTTTGATCGGTGCACCACCAGGCTATGTGGGTTATGAAGAAGGTGGTCAGTTAACCGAGGCAATACGCCGTAGACCTTACCGCGTAATACTTCTCGATGAGTTTGAAAAGGCACACCCGGATGTATTTAATATTCTATTGCAGCTTCTTGATGACGGTAGATTAACTGATGGACAGGGTAGGACCGTAGATTTTAAGAACACGATTATTATTATGACTTCAAACCTCGGCAGCGAGGTTATAACAGATGATCTCAAAAGTGGCAAATTCGATTATGAAAAGAGCAAGAAGGAAATGTATGAAATATTGCAAAGAAGCGTTAAGCCTGAGTTCTTAAACCGTGTCGACGAAATCATTGTTTTTAAACCGTTGGAATTCGAAGAAATAAAAGGAATTGTTGAACGAGAGCTCAAGAAAGTTGAAAAGAACATCCGTGAATTCGGTTATAATATCAAATTTTCAGGTACTGTAAAGGATTTCCTGGCCCATGAAGGGTTTGACCCGATGTACGGAGCAAGACCTTTGCGGCGTGCAATCCAGAAATTTGTTGAAAACCCACTTTCGAAAAGCATAATTGCCGGTGAATTCAAAAAAGGCTGTACAATAACAGTGGATATGGAGAAAG
>JAUWLY010000311.1 GCA_030613445.1 Candidatus Stahliibacteriota bacterium
ATGGTCGCCATGTTTTTGCCTCCGTAAAATATCCGTCAGTACACTATATCCTGCGATGCTTTGCGACCATCATACAATATTTAGTAGTCAAAGCAACTACTTTCGATGTATTTCGTCAATTGGGGTGGAAAAATCGGAAAATCACTTGCGGATGCGCTAAGTTGCTGATATTTCAGGGTGCGACTTCAGCTTTTTGGGGTAAAGTTTTTTTAGCATGGCAAATTTCGTCCGCAATTAAGGTAGGTTACGAACAGCGCAAATCCCTCAAATGAGATCAGGAAGCTGCTTTTCGGTCGGTCGATAATCATAAGTGTCTTGGGGTACGAATGGCAAATCTCTTTCACCAAAGACGGAAAAGCAAAATATCCCTCCTCTTGGGCTCGTTCCAGCGGTATCTACTGGATTGAGGGCGATCAGCTTTGGATTCAATGGAAATACAAGTATGCTGGTTTAAAATGGAGCAGCGATATCTATCGTAATCCAAGTGGCACGGCAGAAAGCAGGAACGAATATTTGAGAATAACTGATTGGGCAATTTTGCCATTTTCAGTAGTGGACAAAACGAAGTGAGAATCTGCATCCTATTTTAACAATTATTGACCGGAAAGATGGGGCTCGTTTCTAATTCCATTGCCTGCTACATATTGCGCCATTTTAATAGACCAAAAGTTGACATACCTTGCCAATGCATGAAATAATAAATATTATCACTATGTTGAGACATATGTTACATACATTCAACCGCGATGAAGGTATCCAGATGAACCTGAATTTTTAGCCTACACCAATATATGGTATTTGGCCATTCCTGCCGATTCAATTCGTCGGTCAATGATACTTGCCAAATACTTCAATCTGCGAGAATTCTAAGATACATCTATTAGTCCAAAGCTCTGCCTTCATTTTTCCATATATCTTGCCAGTATCACAACTTACTGAAAATATTGTATATCAAACGCATATCACATTGTTTTCGGTACCGTCAACGCTTGAGATACATAGCAGATATACCCACCCTTCAAATTCAATATTTCTTACCGTAATATGCGCTCCTGGGGGTGGATTAAGGCATGATTACGTTCAGGTACTTAAAAATATAGGTATTCTAGTGTTATAGCAGTGTGCAAAAGCCAGAACGGGAAACTCAACCAGCACTGCCAAGCGTGCGGTTCGCGCGCTGGTTGGGAACAGATATCATCTGAATCTCAATGAACCTATATTGGCCAACTTAGGCGTTCGTATCACTTCCCAAGAACGGCTTTGGTACTTGTGGCCAGCCAAACCACTGAGCTAAATCGTTGTAATGTTTCGCTAGTCTTTGTGCTATCGCTACACCATGATTTGTTGCTCTTATTGCCTTACCAATTCTGCTTTCTTTGTCGGAAATGCTATCAATTAGTTCTTTTAGCTTATCAATAGCGGTATTCTTTTCAGTCTCGTTACCATTGCTTTTATTCAGCTTGACTACCGCTTTCCTTACTTGTTCAACAGCAGCCGCATCTTTGCTTGACTTGTTCAGAATATCAGAAAGCTCACCGAGGTCGTTTTGAATATCTTCAATTACGTTAACCGTTATTTTAGCATCGACTGTAGAAGAAATGGTGGGTGCAACGGAAATATCCAAGTTATATGGCTGTGGCGCATGAAGAGATTGTCCTATCAATTTGAGCATCTGATCAATTTGCCGATCTCTGTTAATAAGGTGCTTCTCCTGATACTGTAACAATTCCTTTTGCGACTCAATTCTCGCTTGAGCTAAACGCAACTCATGTTTAAGATTCATTGCCAGAAAAGAATCATCTGTAAATTGTTCGGGTGTAATCTGTCCAGTTAGCACGAGTCCGTATTCGTCCAGAGCACGCTCGAAGACCTCAACTCTTCCATTTAGTGGTTCAACAATCATCCTCACCCTTAAATCGTCTTGTTCAATTCGAATCGTCGCTTTATGGTCTGGGTACTTTCTTCGTAAAATTTCACCAAAGAAACTCAGGATTGATACACCAGCTTGGTGATATTCGGGGGGGAATTTGATAGACCTTTCGATGATCATCTGGTTTGATGCGTTTCCATGCCCTAATAGAATTTGTCTGATTGATTCCCAGGCCTCCGTCAGAACTAGCGTTTCAACCACCTGTTGTAATTCCCTGATATTTCCAGGCCATGAATATTTCCAGAAGTATTCTAACAAACCATGGTTTTCGAGTGACGCCATGAATACCCTGGCATCTTTATGTAGCCTCCCTACGATTTCATAAATTAGAGGCTCTATATCTTCAGGCCGATCTCTCAATGCTGGCATTTTAACAGAGATAACTCTCATCCTGTAGTAAAAATCCTCCCGAAATAGATTTGCCTCAATCTTTTCCCGCAAATCGCGACGGCTGGTAGTTATAATACGGCAGTCTGTTTGCAGTTTTGTGACTCCTCCTCGTCTAAGAAATTCCGTTTCTTGAAATATGGATAAGAGTTTAACCTGTAAATCCACTGGTGTATGATCAATGTTCTCTAATAGTAGATTACGACCGTTTGCAAACTCCAGCAGACCTTTTCTTACATGCCCCGATTCTTCTAATCCAAAGAGTTCTATCTCCAAGAATTTTTCAGAGGTTGTAGCGCAATCGAACTGCAACAGGCTGTCAACAGACTGGCTGGACATCTGGTGTATCGCCAGCGCCACGAGACTCTTTCCAGTACCCGATTCTCCTGATATAAGAACTGGGAACTTACTGTCTGCGACCCGAGAAATTAGTACTCGGATTTCTTTTATTTCCTTTGACGACCCTATGATCAGATCTTCTGCGATTGGCATGTGATATTTCCTTTTGACTTTCCGAACGGATGGTTCATAGTTTCCTGGAAATTCGATAACCTGTTTCGCTGCCCAGTGATTGTATAGTTTTCTATATAGTATTCAAAACTCAATAAAATATTTAGAAAAAACCCTCTCTTTCACTCTTTTTCCAACTGTTTAACTCCACAATTTGAATGTTGAACAAAAAATTGGATAATAATAAAGGTACCCGATTTACATTTTAAGACAACTTGCCAAATCTTAGCATAATTAATGGTCCGGCTTGGTTACGATTCCATTTTGTAACATGAAAAATTCATAGATTCAAGACTTCCCAAACAAACCTTAACTATGAAGAGATTGCAGTTTTTCTACAAAAAAGTTTCCTTCTTGAAAACATCCTCTTATGGCTTAGCTCCATGTCCTCGGACCTGAGATATCTTGCCAGTATCACAACTTACTGAAAATATTGTATATAAAACGCATATCACATTGTTTTCGGTACTGTCAACGCCTGAGATATTGCAGTTACATGCAATCAGGCTTACGTGCATGGATGTTGGAGGTACAGCAAGTTTTGGAAATATTAATTTATGTCCATAGGTGTCAGGCCTACACAGTTGACAAGTTGAGATCTGAAATAATTTTATCGATCTTTTTTTTCAGTTTTTTATCGTCTTTGATTTGAAACGCAACGCGGCGGCTTGCCTGAGAAACACCAGATACGCCAATCCCAAAGT
>JAUWLY010000152.1 GCA_030613445.1 Candidatus Stahliibacteriota bacterium
AACTGGTACATAAATGGAAGGTCAAGGGCGGTATCGCTGCACATGCTGTGAGGTGGTAGAATTTATCTTCAGAAAACCATGGATCAGAATTATCGTGTAATACCGCAAGCATTTCCGGGGCTATATTGTATTCAGCTCGAGCTATTCTTAAAGATAAAGAAGTTACCTCTTGTGCAAATAGAAAAGATAGCAATACAAGAATACTGATAAAAAACCTATTCATTCCATAAAATTATAAGGATTAATGAAAAAGTGTCAAGCCAGCAAGTGCAAATGAAGTCTTGACAAGTTAAGATATTTCACTATATTATAATTAACTATGAAATTAGGCGAATTATTGGTAAAGGCAGGTACCATTTCAGAAGATATGCTTGCTCAAGCTTTAGAGGCGCAGAAAAAAGAGGGTACTCGACTTGGGACTACGTTAATAAATCTCGGTTATGTAAAAGAAGCCGATATGCTAACCCAACTTGCAAAACACTTTGGTGTTAGGTCAGTTGATTTGAGAAACACTGAACTTAATGAATCATTGTTAGAGTTAATCCCCGGCGACCTCGCCGGGAAGTATTTAATCGTACCAATCTCACGCATTGGACGTACGCTTACTATCGCAATGATCAACCCTGGTGACCTGGCGGCGATTGAGGATATCCAGTTTGCCACTGGTTTTGAGGTGAATGCGGTTGTTGCGGCTGAAGATGCTATACTGCAGATAGTGCAAGACCATTATAATGTTCAGAAAATGCTGTCTGATGTCATGTACGAGATAGAGATGGCGGATGAAGGTGAAACAAAAGTCAAGATTGTTGACGAGAATGAGGCAGTCGAGGCCGCGGAAGCAGATTTATCGTCAGTTCAGGACGACAGTGATAGTGGACCAGCCCTTAAACTTGTCAGCAAAATCATTACTGATGCAGTTGATATGAATGTGTCAGATGTACATATTGAGCCATATGAATCAGATATGAGGATACGCTTTCGTATTGATGGCATACTCCATGAGATGTTGAAACCGCCAAAGCGGATGAACCGAGCTTTGGCGACAGTTATCAAAGTGATGGCAAAAATGAAGGTTGAAGAGAAGAGATTACCGCAAGACGGTCGAATTAAAGCAAAGATTCATAGCAAAATTATTGACATCCGCGTTGCGAGTGTGCCGACATTATTTGGCGAAAAGATTGCCCTGCGTATCCTGGACCGTTCAGCGATCCAGTTGAACCTCGATCTTTTAGGTTTTGATGAAGAAAACCTTAAGACACTGCGTAGTGCGATCAAGACACCTTATGGCATTGTTCTTGTTACTGGGCCGACTGGTTCGGGTAAAACAACAACCCTGTATTCTGCCTTGACCGAGCTGAATGATACTGCCCTCAACATAATCACGGCTGAGGATCCAATTGAATACTCGCTGCACGGGATCAATCAGCTACAGGTTAACGAAAAGATCGGTTTAACCTTTGATTCCGCATTGCGTTCATATCTTCGACAGGATCCGAATATCATAATGGTTGGTGAAATTCGAGATTTGAAAACTGCTCAAATATCAATTCGTGCATCGTTGACCGGACATCTTGTTTTATCTACGGTCCATACAAATTCAGCTGCTGCGACAGTGACCAGGTTGGTAAACATGAATGTTGAGCCCTTCTTGATCGCATCTACGGTATTGGCAATCGAGTCACAGAGACTGTTGAGAAAAGTCTGTAGTAAATGCCGGAAAGAAACGGAATATCCAGAAGAAGCGCTTATGGATGCTGGTCTTGAGCCGGGAAAGCTGGATTACCCTCTGTTCAAAGGAGAAGGTTGTGAGGACTGTCGGGGTACTGGCTACAAAGGAAGGATTGGCATTTTCGAAAACATGTTGATCAATGCTAGGGCGCGGGATTTGATCCTCAAGCACGCAACGGCTGAAGAACTCCAGGTTGCTGCGATTGAAGACGGTATGGTTTGCCTTCGCGATTCAGCTCTTCGCAAGCTTGAACAGGGTCTTACGTCGATTGAAGAAGTGATCCGTGAGACAAAGGTGGTTTAATGGAAGAAAGACTTGCTTCATATTTAGTAAATAATGGTTTAATAACTGAAGATCAATTGCGCGAGGCCATGCAGGAACGGCGTGAAACTGGACAGCGTTTGGTAAGTGTTCTGACCCGCCTTAAGATGATGTCGGAGAGTAAACTACTTGCACAATTGAGCAACCTTTATAAAATGGAGGTTGTAGACCTTGATTACATTATCCCTGATAAAGATGTTCTTGAATTGATCCCAGCGGAAAAAGTGTACCATTATGAGGTATTGCCTATTGACCGAAAAGGAAGATACCTGACCGTGGCAATGGTTGATCCGACCGACATAAGTGCGATAGAAGATTTGCGTTTCATTACGTCCATGGAAATAAATCCGGTGCTGGCCTCCGAATCTACGATTAGGGAAGCACTGGACCGTTACTACACGATGGAGAAGGGGATTGCTAAAGTAGCGGTTGAGACTGAAACTGGTGGAGCAAAGGAGTTGGGTTTTGAAGAGATGGAACTTCTCGAAACTGAATTCGTAGAAGAAATGGAGGAGACAAAACTCAGAGCTGATGCGGAAGGCGGACCAGTGATCAGGTTGGTCAATTTCTACATTGCTGATGCTGTAAAAAAAGAAGCATCAGATATTCATATCGAACCTTATGAGAAAGAAGTCAGAGTTCGTTTCAGAATTGATGGTGTACTCCAAGGACAACAGGCGCCACCCCTGAATCTAAAATCAGGTATTCTGACCAGGTTAAAGCTCATGGCGAAGATGGATATCGCTGAACATAGATTGTGTCAGGATGGTCGTATCAATATCCTGGTCGGCGATAAGATGATTGACTTACGCGTTTCTGTGATCCCAACGCTGTACGGTGAAAAGATCGTTATGAGGATACTGGATCGGACTTCTTTAATGCTCGACCTTTCGAAACTTGGTTTTGCCCCGGACAATCTGAAGAAATTCTTAAAGGCGATCGAGAGTCCTTATGGCATAGTTCTTGTAACGGGTCCAACGGGTAGCGGTAAGACAACTACCCTTTATTCCACCCTTGCACGGTTAAACAAACCTAAACGTCAGATAATGACAATTGAAGATCCAGTTGAGTACAATTTACACGGCATCAATCAAATTCAGGTTCATGAAGAGATTGGTTTGACCTTTGCCTCTGCATTGCGTTCTTTCTTACGTCAGTCGCCGAATATAATACTGGTTGGTGAAATTCGTGATAATGAAACCGCGGAAATCGCCATAAGAGCGGCGCTGACCGGGCACTTAGTTTTTTCGACGATCCACACCAATGATGCGCCGACAACAATTAACCGATTAGTCGATATCGGTATCAAACGTTATCTGGTGTCGAGTGCGATGGTTCTTATCCAAGCTCAACGTCTGGTTAGAAGAATTTGTTCTAAGTGTAAGGAGAAGATCAAGGTGAGCAAAGAGTTCCTTGAAGAAGCTCGCATACCTAAAGGTACTTTCCCTGACAATACAGTTTACAAAGGCAAGGGTTGCAGTCACTGTAACCAGACCGGATATAAGGGCAGAGTTGGTCTTTATGAAGTAATGCCGATATCTCCGGAAATAAGACAAATGATACTAAAAGGCGCTTCTTCAGACGATATCGCTAAACAAGCGGTCAAAGAAGGTATGGCAACCCTGCGGGATGATGGAATGGAGAAGATCAGACAAGGTGTTACTACTGTTGAAGAACTAATGAGGGAGACTGCAGCATTTTAGGTGCATGCTCTATGACTAATTTAAAGGAGGCTATATGCCTGTAACTATGAAACAACTTTTGGAAGAAATGGTTCAGAGAAATTCTACAGACTTGCATTTGACCACTGGAGCGCCACCTATGTATCGAATAGATGGTGATTTGGTACCAACCAATTATGAGATTTTGACCCCAGAATTGATCCAGAATCTGATATACAGTGTACTAAACGATCAACAGAAAAAGAAATTCGAGATGGAGTGGGAATTGGATTTTTCCTTTGGTATTGCAGGGTTATCGCGTTTTCGAGGTAATTGTTTTCAACAACGGGGTAGTGTTGCTGCAGCAATTCGAACCATTCCGTTTGAAATAAGGGGGTTTAAAGAACTGGGAATTCCACTCGTTGTTCAGGAACTTGCCAATAGACCAAAAGGTTTAATACTCTGTACTGGCCCAACCGGAAGCGGAAAATCAACGACCTTGGCAGCAGTGATTGATAAGGTGAATAGCGACCGTCGATGTCATATTGTGAGTGTCGAGGATCCAATCGAGTATCTATTCAGACACAAAAAGGCGATAATCAACCAGCGTCAAGTGGGTAGCGATACGAAATCTTTTGGCAATGCATTGAAATATGTTTTGCGTCAAGACCCCGATTGTGTTATGATTGGTGAGATGCGTGATCCGGAAACTATCAGCACGACGCTTACTATTGCCGAGACCGGTCATCTTACACTAGCTACCCTGCATACAAATTCATGTGCTGAGTCAATTCACCGTATCATTGACGTTTTTCCACCTCACCAGCAAGGTCAGGTCCGGTCACAGCTAGCTTTTGTGGTTGAAGGTGTCATTACTCAGCAGTTGATCCCTAAGATCGGTGGCGGACGGGTTCTCGCATGCGAAGTCATGGTCGCGACTCCGGCAATCCGTGCCCTTATCCGTGATGAGAAAGAACATCAGATTTACTCAACAATCCAGGCTGGCTTAAAATATGGCATGCAAACAATGAACCAGTCTTTGTTTAATTTATATGCAAAGCGAACGATTACATTGGAAACCGCGTTCGATTATACACCAAACATAGAAGAATTTGAACATATGGTCGAGCAGAAGTCAGGCGGATTATGATAATTGTGGAATATAGAAGTTTCAGTCTAGAAACAATTAGTTTATAACATAAGGAGGTGAAATGCCAACTTTTGTCTGGAAAGGAAGAACTGCATCAGGAGCGTCAGCGAATGGTGAAATAACTGCAGGTTCTCAAGCCGATGTTGTTGCTGCACTGCGCCAGAAGAAGATCATTCCAACATCGATAAAACTCAAACAAGAGAAGAAAAAGTTAGAGTTGTTTGGCGGACGGGTTACAGGGCGTGCGCTGGCTATTTTTACTCGACAATTTTCGACCATGCTCAATGCAGGTCTTCCACTGCTCACGTGTCTTGAGATTCTCGGTAAGCAGACGGAAAGTCCTGCGCTGCGCAAAGTCTTGGCTGAGGTGAGAGGCGATGTTGAAGGTGGTTTGTCACTTGCTGACGCTTTGCGTCGACAACCAAAGGCTTTTGATAACCTCTATGTGAATATGGTTGAGTCCGGTGAAACAGGCGGTGCCTTGGACGTCATCCTCATGCGTCTGGCAACATATTTAGAGAAGAGCGCGGCGCTGAAGCGGAAGATAAAAGGTGCGATGATCTATCCGGTCATTATTTCACTCGTTGCAGTAGGGGCTATTTCAGTAATGCTACTCTTTGTAATACCTATTTTCGCGCAGATGTTTGAAGGTGTGGGTGCAGAATTACCGGCGATGACACAATTGGTTATGGCAATGTCTAATTTTCTCCAGGTTGCGATAGTACCGTTAATAATTATTTTCATTGCCTTATTTACAATCCTCAGGCGCTGGCATAAAACTGAATCTGGTGCAAAGGTAATGGATCCTATATTCCTTAAGCTACCGGTCTTCGGTGATCTAAATAGAAAACAATCGATCGCTCGTTTCGCAAGAACCCTATCAACTCTGCTTTCCAGTGGTGTGCCCATTATTGATGCCTTAGAAATAACCGCGCGCAGTGCGGGGAACTGGGTTATCCAGGATGCCATTTTAAAGGCTCGAATCTCGATTAAGGGCGGTGAGAACATCGCTGATCCACTATCAAAGACAGCGGTTTTCCCACCGATGGTTACCCAAATGATTGCGATCGGTGAAGCGTCAGGTGGTCTGGACGATATGCTTGCTAAGGTTGCTGACTTCTATGATGATGAGGTCGATCAAGCAGTAGAGAATCTAACGGCTGCTCTTGAACCTCTGATCATGGTATTTTTAGGTGGGATAGTTGGATTTTTGGTAATTTCCATGTACCTGCCAATATTCCAGTTAGCCGGCACAATTACGGAATAATCGTATAAGCAGACCATAAGTTTGTGTCTGAGTTTCTGGGCGCGGATAGCTCAACAGACAAACGTCAGTACATATGTTCTGATATGAATCGGGGCTAGGTAATGGTATATTCGACGTTGTTCAATAGAAAAACCGGTCTAATTATTCTTCACCCTCTACTGATTACGTTTGTTCTTTTATCCTCATATCCGATAATACAGAGCATCCCAACATCATTTTGGTTTATTATCCTCACTTCCTTCATATTAGCTTCAATTTTTCTTCTTGTGCAAGCATGGCTGCCAGAAAAGGTCTTTTTCTATATTGTTATCTTGGTTGATATCCCGCTAATCGGTTCTATGATCCACTACTCAGGCGGGGTCGAGTCCATATTCCCTTTACTCTACATCCTTTTGATCATTGTTGCGTCTTTGTACCTTTACAAGACAGGGACTTATATAGTTAGTGTCATTACGGTTATTTTCTTTCTTGCCTTGTTATTCTATGAAATGCACGAAACAAGCGCAACTATGCAATATGTTATGCATCGATTCTACGTTTTTGGACTGTTAATTCTCTTTACCGGTATTCTTAGTGGTGCATGGTCAGAGCGTTACCAGAGACGTACTGAAGAGGCCGTGAGATTACGGCTCACAACTGAAGAAATATTAAAGAATCTTCCTTCAGGGATCATAACGATTGACAGCAGTGGTGCGATAACATATACGAATATTCCAGAGGGACAGATACAGTCAAGGGTTCACCTCTATATTGCGAAATTTCTCAGAGCTCGTCACATAAAAAGATC
>JAUWLY010000146.1 GCA_030613445.1 Candidatus Stahliibacteriota bacterium
ATTATTCGCATAGGGAGTGGGCCAGATAAGATCATAGGTCTGTTCAGGACTCCAGCTAATACCATCGGTTGTCGTTCTATAGAATATATCCATACTGTCTAATATGTAGTGATCCACGTAGAACACGTAACCAATACCAGCAGTGGTGTTATAATCCCATCCCCAGTAGTAACGCGGCGTCGGCGTAACCCAGCCTGAATCAAGGAGCGTGGTCAAGCTGTCATTATAGGTACGATATTGAAGTCCCCAGGGTTCAATTGAATAGAGAATAAAACACATATTGCCATTAGCAAGTTCTTTGCCAGCAACGGTCCAACATTTCTGGTCACCTGGTCCGATATCAACTGGTGAATCCCAGAAACTACTGAACCAGCCACCTGAACAAAACTGAGCGCCAGCAATACCCCACGCGGGAGGATCTACTAAGCAGGGAAAGCAAATATAAGGACCTGAAGAACCAGCAATTACCGTTGGTATACGACCCGGTCCAAGAGTCTGATTATAGACATAATAGTCATGAACCCAGAATGATAAATCGCCAGGAGCTGAGTGCACGTTTAGCATACCAGTTGGGTTGTAATTTCGGTTTGTAATCGCAATTGCATCGACAAAAGGATTATAAGAGATGCACTCGTGAAACGTTAGCGCTAATGTGTACTGACCAGCTGCAGAATCAACCATGCTTCCTTGACGCATGTCTTCAACTGAACCACTACACGACAAATCATTATCAATCATAGCTTCATCTGTGGTCAAATTGGACGGTGCTGCTATCATGACACTCACCATTACAGATATGAGCAAAATAACCTTCATCTCTTCCTCCAGCCTATTTTATCAAAACGAGCTTCTCTGTCAACCGCTCATTAGTCTCTGGTTAATCTCAAGGGCGATCTTTAACCCCTCTTCTTTAGTCTTTATCTTCTCTTCAAGCTGTAGATCAAGGAGTTCCTGGAGGATTATTTTGAATTTTGGTCCGGGCTTCAAATCTCGGGCTATCAGGTCATGACCATTCACAAGCCGTTCAACTTTAGGCTTAGCATCATCTACCCTTTTCAACGCGATCATCCTCATGAAGACTTCTTCAAGATGTTTTGTCCAACCGGCGGTTGCATAACCATCAGCCCAAGCAATCATCATGGCTCCAAACCAATCATCGTTAAGATCGCGAAAAAACCTGCGAATTGCGCGGTCAGTCAATTCAGGATTCGTTGCCAGAAGGTGGAGTCTCATGTGTTCCTTGACCAGTTTGGTGACCACATTTACATCGTTTCGTGACATTTTTAAACGTTTCGAGCCAAGTGTGCGGACTATCCGACTACCGATTATGTCATGCCCATAGAAATGGACTTCGCCGTCCTTAATAAGCAGGGTATCTGGCTTAGCAACATCATGGCACAAACCGGCAAGTTTAACCAAAGGCACGCGTTTGCTCTTGGCAAAATAATGAGAAAACTCCGGTTCAATACCTTTAAAAAACCCATCTTTAATAAGATGTTCTAATGCTTCATATGTACCGAGCGAATGATTCCATAGATAATCATCCTCAATGATCTTTTTCGCTTCAGGATACAACTGTAGAAAAAGCCCCAGCGAGTTCATTTTTAGGATCATGGCAAAGGAATCTGAAACATCCATGATGCGCAGTATCTCATAGCCAATTCGTTCGGCTGCTATTTTTTTCAAACTCACTCGCTTTGCATATTTAAAAAAGTCCCGGTGTAAACGAAGACCAAGTTCGAGCGAAAGTCTAAATCCACGCAGCACACGTAAGGGATCTTGTTTTAGTGCCTGCTCAGTAGTTAGCCTCAAAATTCCCTTTTGCAAGTCCCTCATGCCCTTAAAGGGATCATAGAATTCATGCGTGTCACAATTTATTGCCATGGAATTGACCGTAAAATCGCGCCGCTTCAAATCAGCGGCAATGACTTTTCTGCCGATACCGATGAAGTCATATATAATATCGTCTGTAACAACGCGTGCTTCATCCTCGGCTGTGCTTAAAAGCACAAATGCCCCTTTGGTTTTACGGGCAAAGCTGCGCGCCAGGCGGATACCAGAACCAGACACGGCAAAATCATAATCGACTGGCTCAGTGTCGAGCATAATATCACGGATTGTGCCGCCAACAAGGTATAGCTTGCGCTTACCTTTCAGCGCCCTGACGCGCTGAACACTCTGATTCTCCATGATAAATTGCTTCAAAGACTCCATCGTGTTATTCTACTCGGTATACCAATGCCTGTCACCGATATATGCAAAAGTGACGGAGTAATAGTGTATCTGTAGTTGCCTGATTTATCAGGCTGCTCAATAAATTGAGCCACTACAATTTCGTGGAATATTTCAACAGATCAACCATGCAAAAGTGACGGGGTATCAGAGTAACGGAGTAATAGTGTATCTGTAGTTACCTGATTTATCAGGCTGCTCAATAAATTGAGCCACTACAATTTCGTGAAGATGATGCGACCGAAGTAATCAAATAGACTAAATGAAATCTAAAAACCAATTGACCAACGTAGTTTCCAGGGTTCGTCACTTAAGGTATAAAATGGGCAGTTAAAAGAAAACGGACCAAGAACAAACCTCGCACCCACATCAAAGGCAAAGTCGCCGTAAAAACCTGCGTCAGCAAAAATCCTTATTCGTGTATTACGAGGAAATTCAAGGTTCATGCAATACATTTCATCTGATTTGATGTGTAGAGTCTGATACCCTCTCATATTTCCATCACCCGGAATATGGATCCTCTCTTGAGGTGAAAATGTTCCATGTTGACTGCCGATAAGATCAGGTATAAAAGTAATGCGCAGTGCACCACTCAAGAAGAACTGTTCCTGGATTGGAGGTGTACCATATATTTTTCCGGCAAACAAACGGACATTGCACGGCAAGAACAAATCAAGTTCTCGCTCTACAACTGCTATTGCCTTCACGTAATTCCATTCACTGCCAAAGGCTTCATGGGCTACAGACAGTCCCAGACCAACACGCCAGGGACCATGTTTGAATGATAGGTCATTGTCGATCATTACATTTTTGCCGAGTTCCCAATCAAGCGTATCAACCGGTTCATACGAGTAGAGGTTTCGATAAACCAACATACTTTTGATCTTAACTTGCGGTGCACGGGTCAGTGGAATGCCCAGGTTACTCACTAAACCAATCCTTGCTTTATCCTCACCATTGATCTTGGCAGCACCGAGGGTAAAACGCATACGAAACCCCCGCCTGAACAAAAGGGGTGTTTGGTAACTAAATGACGAATAGATATTACTGCTTTTGGTGCCATAAGTACATCCAGCAACCCATTGGTTTTTACCCTTCATGAAATCAAAATCAATAAACTCTGCACCAGCCAAGTACATACCCACGATAACACCATCGTACGAACCATACCATAAATAAGGTAGCCAGATAATCTGATAGGTGTCAAGTGAAGGCAGGCTGAAAACCGGTTTTAGTTCGACTTTACGTGGGTGGAAGTTATTCCAGTAATTCGGTTCGAGTGAATACCCATGAGGATCAATGACCACTTCTTTGATATTTCCGGCTGGTTCTGGCATTATTATCGTGTCAACCTTGGACCGCGTATCTATACGAAATACACGCATGCCTGATTCAGCTTCAACAAGAACATCGACCGGAACCTGCAATGTGCCTCGGTTCTTCACGATCACCTTATTACCCCATACTTTTTCAACTGACCAATCACAATATTCTGTTGTATTGAGGAAAGAATCGAATAGAGGTTGTAGCTCCTTACCGCTAATATCTTCACAGATCTGAATGAAATCTTCAGTCTTTGGATGTTTGAACTTATAAGTTTCAAAATACGTCTTAAGAATCTTTTCAAAGCGCTCTCGCCCTAAAATGCCTTCAAGATTAAATAGAAACAACGCTGCTTTTGAATACGCACTATTAGCATAAGCGATCGGAATATCGATATACTCATACGATGAAGTGAGAATCGGCATTTCCATCTGGTTAGTCTGGGTCAGATAATAAACTAATTTGTGGTAGTAACGTCTGGTTATAGGGGGCACAAGCGGTATATGAAACTTGAGCAAGGAGTTTTCTCTCCCGTATTTATCTTCAAGATACCTGACCTCCGTATAGGTCGTGAACCCCTCATCAAGCCACGCCTCATCCATTTCATTTGAACCAAGAAGACCATAGAACCATTGATGACCGATCTCATGAATGATGACGATTTCAAACAACCGGGTAAATCGGTCTTCATCTAAACCAATAATGACCAGCTGAGGATACTCCATGCCTCCTGAGAAATTGCCATCGACAATACTGAAGTTTTTATACGGGTATTTGCCATACCATTGATTATAGCTCCTTACGGCATCGATCCCGTAAGCACCAGCATTCTTCCATTTATTCTCATTGTGTTTCTGAAAGAAAACATAAATATTAATATCATCAACCTCAAATTTCTCGACCAAGTACTGCGGATCACATGCCCAGGCAAAATCGTGAATGTTCTCAGCGTGAAATCTCACGGTTCTTCGCTCACCTGTCATGACTTTCCTTTTTGTCGTAATCAATGAATCCATAAAGATAATGTCTTCAGGATCAAGTCGTTCACCAGTTGCCGCTACCACGTAGTCACCGGGTACATTTATCGTAACATCAAAACTTCCGTATTCCCCGTAGAACTCTCCGATCGCATGATAGGTATCAAGGTGCCACCCATCCTCATCGAAAACACATGCTTTCGGATACCACTGGACAATTTCATAGTGATCGTCTTGATATCCTAGTCTTGATATATGCTTGGGGATTTTTAAGTCAAATGCGATATTGAAACAAGCTGAATCGCCAGATTTTATTGGCTCATCAAGCGCTATTATCAATAGTGTTCCCTTGATATCGAAATCCAATGGCACTTCACCCCGGCGTACACCTTTGATATCAATGTAGCCACGCTCTGAGAAATCCGTCTTGCTTAAACCAGTGAAACCCATCTTCTTTGTTTCTTTGGCAAATACTGTTTTCTCATCCCGAAATGCATTGGCATATAAATGGCAATAAAGGGTTTCCAAAACAAATGGTGAGTTGTTGAAATAGGTCAAATATTCATTTGCGATTAGGTGATGTTCCTCAGTATTGAGTTTCGCCTCGATATCATAGGACACTGCTTGTTGCCAGTGTGATAAAAAAAATACGAGAATGCAAAGCATAATATCGATTATATATAATTCTCCAGCTTAATCAACAGAGACATGAACACATTGTCAGAGATTTTAGAAAACCCTAACCATCTTTATTGAAATGGAATAGGGACAAGGAGAGGATAGTGGAGTAGGGGCTTTAGCCCCGTTGTTTTTGGAGTGCAATGTCTCCCGACATTAAATGCGAAATGAAGTCAGAGAATCACAACCTCTGAGCTTCCCAACTTCTTAAGTTCATTTTCTCCTAACGGGGTTTACTTATTTGATTTTATTGCTGTAGTCTTGGCTTGTGAATTTCCTTACAAAAACCCTGGATTTGAGATCCTCAATCATCTCCTCATAGCTCTTTTGCAGCTCCTGTCCAGAAAGATAACCTGCAATACTTTCCCTCATTTCTTCAAAGGTCAGTATCTTGCCAGGGATTTTTTCCCTGACATATATTAGATGGTAGCCATAAGGCGTGAGCATCGGGTCACTGAGTTCGTTTTGTTCAAGGCTCATGACAACTGAATCGATGGGTGGTGTGAGTTGATTGACATAGTATTCACCTATATCAATATTAGGGTCGATCGAGTATTGCTTTGCCAGACTGTCAAAATCAACGCCTTGGCTTACAAATTCTTGAAGTCTCTGGGCAAGTTTTTCATAACGCAGTGTATCCGCGCTCGTGACCCTTACCTTGATCAGGATCTGCCTGATCAACACCCAATCCGACCCTTTATTTAAAACCTCAGCTATGTGATAACCAAACCTTGTAAGAAAGGGTTCGGATACAACACCAGGTTTCAGCTTGAATACTATGCCCTCAAATTCCTCGAGCGTCTCACCACGTTTAACCTTGCCGAGCATACCACCTTTGTACTTCGAGTTCTGGTCATCAGAAAATTCCTGAGCAATGACAGCGAAATCACTACCCGTATAAAGCAGCTGGTACACTTCTGCGGCTTCAGCAAACGCTCGTCTAAGCTCTGCTTCACTCGCCTGGATCGCCAAAAGGATATGACCAAGTTTTACGCGATCTGGACTTACCGCAATTGAATCCTTGTTCTCATCATAAAATCGTCTGACCGCAATGGGCGATATCCTGGCTTTTGTGGCAAACTTCTTCTGAATAACTCCTTGCATGATCAAATCAGTTCTGAGGTTCTCCATATTGTATTTCTTAAGTTCTTCCAGAGTTATTCCACTCCTTTTCAGATCTTCGTAGAAATCAGCTTCTGAAGGATAATTCTCTTTGATTTCCTCAAGTCTCTTATCGACCTGTATTTCAATTTCTTGGTCGCTAACTGTTATTGATTCGTTCTCGGCTTCAATCATCACGAGCTTTCGTGAAATCAGTTGGTCAAGAACATGATCTCGCAACTCCTCCAATGTTGTAAATTTTTCCATGGTCGCTCGATCGCTCTGCAGAAAACCTATATTCTCCACAACTTCACTTTCCAGAATAATATTACTACCGACGTATGCTGCGATATGATCAGCCGATGCTGTAATTATGAAAAGAAGAACAAACACTTATTGGCGAATAGTCATTCTATCAAAAGAGAGATATCGATCTCAATCTTGTAATAAGTCTTTAGACTATCAACATACGCAGTCAAGAAATCCTGATACTGTTTTTGTAAGAGATAATTGTAGATTGCTGAACTATACTTGTCATAATCGGCTTTGGCATAAACTTTCCTCTTGTCGACCAACTTAACTATCAAGTAGGTTCCTTGAATGTAAGGAATTATATCAGAAACCTCGCCCTCCTTCAGGTTGAAGATAATCTCTTCAGTACCGTAGTCAGATATCGTTCCCCGATAGAGAAAATCCGTGATAACTTTAGGATCATCAGGATTCTCCATCCTGGTCAGGGAGCGTTCCCGAGCC
>JAUWLY010000005.1 GCA_030613445.1 Candidatus Stahliibacteriota bacterium
TACTACCGACGTATGCTGCGATATGATCAGCCGATGCTGTAATTATGAAAAGAAGGATAAACACTTATTGGTAAATAGTTATTCTGTCAAAGAAGAAATATCGATTTCAATCTTGTACTGAGTCTTTAGACTATCAATATACATAGCCAAGAAATCCTGATACTGTTTTTGTAAGAGATAATTGTAGATCGCTGAATTGTGCTTGTCATAATCGGCTTTGGCATAGACTTTCCTCTTGTCGACCAATTTAACTATCAAGTAGGTTCCTTGAATATAAGGAATTATATCAGAAACCTCGCCCACCTTCAGGTTGAAGATTATCTCTTCAGTACCGTAGTCGGATATCGTTCCCCGATAGAGAAAATCGGTGATAACTTTAGGATCATCAGGATTCTCCATCCTGGTAAGGGAGCGCTCCCGAGCCAGCTTCAGGAAATTTGCCCCGGCCTTGATCTCCTCAAGAGTCTGCTGGGCAGTTTCGTAATCGGGCAGAACGATTTGTGCCAGTTTTACTGCATGGAGGAATTCACTTTTGTGCTCGTCGAAATACTCTCTGACCTCAACTTCACCTAGTGTGCCACCGCCAAATTCCCTTCGGATCAGTTCCATTGCCAGAAGGTTCTTTTTGTACTCTGCAATAACAAGACTAATAGAATCTTCCTGATCTATGTTCTGTTTTTTTGCCTCCAGATATAGTATTTCCTGATCCGCCCAGTTCCTGCAGAATTCCTTCAATCTTTCTTCAGGTATTTTAGTATATTCTTCTTCCGGGATGTACTTCTCAAATTGGGTTTTGGTTAACATCGAACCGTCGACCTTAACAATGATGTCTTGCGGTT
This sequence comes from Candidatus Stahliibacteriota bacterium, assembly GCA_030613445.1. Classification (GTDB taxonomy): domain Bacteria; phylum Hydrothermota; class Tepidihabitantia; order SM23-42; family SM23-42; genus JAUVZL01. The sequence continues at coordinate 840 of JAUWLY010000005.1, forward strand.
CTTTACAGGATAAAATAAGCATTGGTATTGCAAGTAAAATAACCTTCTTCACTTTGCCTCCTCAAACAATTTTTCAATTACTGACTGGTTTCTAACAACCTCATACTTACCGCGTAATTGCTCATAGATTTCCTTGCGCATTCTACCAATTCTTGTATCGCGCAACTGTACTTGGATTCTGGAAAAGACCTCGTTTAGCTTTTGCCCGCTGAATTCATCTTTGTGGTCATTATAGTAATTAACAACTTCCATAGAATCCACCGATACTTTCCCCAAAACCTCATCAGAATAGAATTTCTGGTAAATGAGCAATCCTAGGGCATTTGTGAGCTGTTTCTTTATCTTAATGTTTTTGTCAAACTGGAGGCTTAATGCCTTCTCATAGACAAGGTCTGGGATAAGGACGCGCTCAATCAAAATCTGGGGTTCAATAAACGACTGTCGGTATTGATACATAACTGCGTCCCTTATCGACTTAACGTAGACAAAAGAGCTGTCATATTTTTTCAAAACCCACATATTGAGGTCCGCTTCAGTAATCAGAGAATCTGGTTTTAACAAAACTTCCAAGCCTTCGTCGTTGTATTCGATCTTGGCATCGTCGATCAACCTCTTAATAAATTTCTCGCTTTCCTCCATAATCTTCTCACGTTTCAAATTTGCTTCAAGCTCGTTGCGAATTTCTTCAAACGCTGGCGAATCCGCCTTTGAGTGGTCCAGTATTTTCAGAAGATAATAGAACTCCCCAAACTTTATAGCCCCGGTTGTCTTACCCACACTTATTCTCTTAAACTGATCCATCATCTCGGGTGGTAGAGAGATAGCTGAGAAGACTCCAATGTCACCATCTTTAGTTATTGTATCTAAGGAAAGATGCAAAAGTGACTCAAAGGGGACATCTTTCTTTAGCTCCTGTTCAATAAACAGGGCGAGCGATTCCTCGGTAACAACTATTTGGGCTATGTGATACTGGTCAACCATTTTAGCGTAAGCCTTTCTCAACTCTGCGTTGGAAATCTTGACTTTGTTCACGACATTCGCCTCATAATAGCCGCGGCTGATTATATCCTTCTTATGGGTCTCGTAAGCAATCAGCACAACCGGGTCTTGCTCATAGCCCTTTGTTCTTGCTTCGATAACCACTAGCATTTGGTTGATGAAATCGTCAATTTTCTTTACCCGCTGCAGTGAATCCTCAGTCACAAGGAATTGATGGTTCGTCTTGAAATCGGCAACAGTGTATTTCTCACCGTCGATGGTTACCAAACTCTGATTCTCAAAAGAACAACTAAGGAATGCCACGACGAGTAACATTAACAACGAAATATGGTATCTTATTATTTTCTTCATGGACTATTTTACACGGAGAAAGCTTTAAGTCAAGCCTTGATTTCACCTGAATAGTTGATATAATTGCTCCATGCAGAAAGTCGTTCTCTATATTTCAATAGTACTCGTTGCGGCTTTTATCATCCTCTCCGAAACCTTTTCACCATTATGGCTCTTACTGCTTATAATTAGCTTGCTTTGGTCACACCGGCATCATAAGGATATCCATCCTTTATTCATCCTTACTATCTTCTTTTTTCTTGCGTATTTTGTTTTTCACTATTTCACTATCCTGATCCCTTTTATCATCGGGGCTGGTCTTGCCTATGTCCTTACACCACTCATTGCTTTTTTCGAAAAAAGAAAAATACCAAGACCCATTGCCATCCTGATATTCCTATTGCCGATCATCGCGATTTTCCCACTTCTTTTCTTCCTCATGGTTTCCGGCATCATAAGCGAATTGCAAATCCTCATGGAAAAAATACCCTATGCAATCCAACAAATCCAAATATCGTCGGGTGCGATCATAAATAGACTCCTTGAATTAGGTATTGAAATCGACCCCAATATCATTACCAAAACCATAACATCACACCTTACCAATATCATAAGTGGTTTATTCAAAACGATAGGACAAATTGGCAAAGGCATCGGCAGTATCGTCGTAATCGCCTACAATCTGGTGTTCATACCGTTGTCTGCGTATCTCTTCCTTGCCGATCGGGAAAAAATAGTCACCTGGTTGCAGAATCTCTTCAATGTCAGAGACCGAAAGCGCATGAACGAATTCTTCGCTCAACTCAATATCTCCCTGGCGCGCTTTTTCCGCGGTTCTCTTCTCCTAATGCTGATCGTCGGATTCATCGTTGGATTCACACTGTGGCTTCTTGGTATAAAGTATTACCTGCTTTTAGGATTGATCGCCGGTATCTGCAATCTTATCCCCAATATCGGATATGTCCTGAGTTTCATACCGGCTATCTTGATTGGATTATTGAGCCAATCGCCCATAACGAACTTGCTCAAAATCACTTCAGTATATGTCGGCGAGCAACTTCTTGAGAATTTCTTCCTGAGTCCGGTCATAATCGGAAAATCATCACACCTCCATCCGGTTGTTGTAATGATTGCCCTAATCCTGGGCGGCACAATCTTTGGATTCTGGGGGGTTCTCCTGGCCATACCTGCCACAATAATCATGAGGGAATTTCTCAACTACTTCTTTGAGCTGAATTTCTAGAAAATATCTACGTTGATTGAGCACTATTAGTATTCTGCCTTGACTGCACACAATCTATGGGTATAATTGAAACCATGCTAGCCAAGACCCGCCGATTCAAAGTGGAAATAAAGGAAGCATGGTGTAAGGGCTGCGAAATTTGTGTTGCATTCTGCCCAAAACAAGTCCTCAGCATGGAAAAAGGCATTGCCAGGATCATCAACCTTGAAGCCTGTACAGGATGCCAAATATGCGAAATGTACTGCCCAGATTTCGCCATCAAGGTGAGCAAGGACAAGACATAATGACTGAACAGAACGTGAAGGTAAAACTGATGACCGGTAATGAAGCATGTGCCGAAGCAGCTATTGTTGCGGGCATGCGCTTCTTTGGTGGTTACCCGATCACACCTTCTTCTGAAATAGCCGAAGTCCTTGCACACCGTTTACCCGAGGTCGGAGGTGTTTTTGTTCAAATGGAAGATGAGCTTGCTTCGATGGCAACCATCATCGGAGCGTCATTAGCCGGTGTTAAATCAATGACTGCAACAAGCGGACCTGGTTTTTCATTGATGCAAGAAAATATTGGTTATGCTTCGATGACTGAGGTCCCCTGCGTTATTATCAACGTCCAACGAGGCGGACCAAGCACTGGTCTGCCTACGCTTCCGGCACAGGCAGACGTGATGCAGGCACGCTGGGGAACCCATGGCGACCATTCAATCATTGTCGTTGCTCCATCAACGGTCCGGGAAACCTATGATTGGACGATAAAAGCCTTTAACCTTACTGAGCAATATCGCATACCAGTCGTTGTTCTGCTCGATGAAGTTATCGCTCACGTAAACGAAAAAATGGTGATCCCAGAACCAAAGACGATTACGATCATCGATCGCAAGCGGTCAACTGAATCACCCGACACCTATCAACCGTATAGACAAAATGACTCAGATATCCCTTTGTTCGCTGACTTCGGCACTGGCTACCGGTACAATGTGACCGGTCTCAGTCATGATGAAACCGGCTTTCCAACAAATGATCCCCAAAAAATCAACGTACTTTATTCTCGTTTGAGTCGAAAGCTTGAGCGCTACCAGGATCAAATCATTGAATACAAAACCGAATACCTCGAAGATGCAGAAATATGTATTGTGGCGTTTGGTTCAAGTGCGCGCTCTGCCTACCGGGCAGTACGTCTGGCAAGAGAGCAAGGGATCAAAGTAGGTATGTTCCAGCTTTTTGTCATCTGGCCTTTCCCTTACAAAATATTAGGCAGGCTTGCATCCCAGATCAAAGCATTTATTGTACCGGAGATGAACCTCGGTCAAATCGCTCATGAAGTATCATGTGCAATAAAATCTGATGTTATCAAAGTCAATCGAGTAGATGGCAATCTGATCACGCCTAAGGAAATTCTTGAAAGGATAAAAAATGTTTCCGTATGAGAAATATTTGAGGCTCAGCAAATTCCCTCATATCTGGTGCACCGGATGTGGATGTGGTATTATCCTCAAGTCGATTCTGAGGGCTATTGAGCGCAGCAAGCTTTCCAAGAATGATATTGCACTCGTTTCAGGTATTGGTTGTTCCTCAAGAACCCCTGGCTATGTCGATTTCAATACACTCCATACAACGCACGGACGAGCGATCGCTTTTGCCACGGGATTGAAACTTGCCAAGCCAGCCCTGAAAGTATTGGTAATAAGCGGTGATGGCGATGCTATAGCCATTGGCGGTAACCACTTCATCCACGCGGCGCGGCGTAATCTCGATATCACCGTCATTATCTATAATAACCATATCTACGGGATGACCGGCGGACAGGCGTCACCCACCACGCCCATCGGTAAAAAGGGCAGTACTGCACCCTATGGAAGCATCGAACCATCTTTTGATATATCTGGTTTAGCGATCGCTGCAGGTGCTTCTTTTGTGGCACGCGCCACATGTTACCACATTGTACAGCTCGACAAGTACCTTGAAAAGGGATTTATGAAAAAGGGATTCTCACTGATCGAAGTCTTAGCCCCCTGTCCCACTTATTATTCACGCCCTAACCGCTTAGGCACTTCCGTTGATATGCTCCGCTGGTATAAGGAAAACAGTATTCCGGTTGAAAAAGCAAGAACCTTGTCTGAAAATGAGAAAAAAGACAAGATCATCATTGGTATTCTCGAAGATCGAGAGCGACCTGAATTTTGTGAAGAATACAAGAAAATGGTTGAAAAAATCCGAGGAGGTAATAGTGGGTTTTAGGTTCGAATTTAGATTGAGCGGCGCTGGAGGACAAGGACTGATCCTTGCAGGAAAAATCCTTGCCGAGGCGGCGGCCATCTATGACGGCAAGAACGCAACCCAGAGTCAATCCTACGGGCCAGAAGCGCGAGGTGGTTCCAGTCGTTCGGAAGTCATTGTCTCTGATGAAGAGATCGACTATCCAAAAGCAGTAAATATTGATCTATTGCTTTGTTTCACCCAGGAAGCATGCGATAAATATTCCAGGGATATAAATAAGAACGGGATTCTCTTGATTGACTCAGGTTTTGTAACTAATGTACCCAAAGGTGATTTCAGAATCTATTCATTGCCAATTACTGAAATTGCCGAAAAAGAAGTTGGGAAAAACCTGGTCGCAAATCTTGTTGCCCTGGGTATGATTACTGCGTTAACCAAAGTTGTTAGTAAAGAAGCGGTCGAATCCGCAATCCTTTCGCGTGTTCCAAAAGGCACTGAAGAATTAAACATTAACGCCTTCAATATTGGATTTGACAAAGTAACCGCACAATCAAAATAATCTTCAAGTAACTTCGTAGACATGCAAATGCATCCTGATTGGTTGAATTTCATCGATGAAAAACGCCGTGATAATCTCTTGCAGATTCTTGAAGAACTGTCAGGACTGCAAGATAAGAATCACCTTAACTTCATCATAGTAGGAGCATTGCCGCTTCTTTTTGGGGGTTATCTGAAGTACAAGAGATATTGGGATATTGATATTCTATTCAAAGATCATATGCATCTAACAGAATTCATCGAGAAACCAAAATCAAATATCTTGAGGATAGTCGACTATGATGAAGCCCTGATAGTCAGCAAGGATATCTCGAGTTTCCACACCGCCTGGGCATTTGGCCATGTATGGTTTAATGTCGATTATATCCTGCGCCAAGGCATTTTTGAATACCACACATATAGCATCGCTCAATTGAAACGTTTCAAAGATACAATCAATTTCAATAAGGGATCTTTTGAGATAGATTTATATATTCCGCATCCCTGGGGTATTATCGTTGAGAAAATCTTCTCACCGCGCCTGGCTCGAGATATGGAATTGAAAATCGATACGAGCGTGGACCTGAGACATATCATCACGGTATACAACCAAGAAAAAGACAATATGGACTTCTGGATATACACTTTTGAAAAAGCACAGCTTCTTCAAAGCAAAGAGGCATTCAAGAAAACATTCCTGAAGATACTCGATACTTTAGATGAACTCGGGTATGGTGATATTCAGGTCTCAGCAAAATCCCTGGAAATATTGAGAGCTGCATGAAGGATTTCATAACAAAACTCTCTGAGAGAACCGACGAATTCGGCAATCACTACCATAAGTACCGGCAAGCAGTCCAGCGGCATCTCAGTCAACTTATTCAGAGATTGGAGGACAAAAAGCGACGTGATGCGATCCACATCCTTCACCCGGCTTATGATTTCGGCACTGAACTGAACATCGTAGCCAGTATTGCCCGCGATGTTGAAGAAAAACTGCGTTTCGTGGGCACCTATTTTGCACTGCATTTCTTGCTTCTCAACCGGCAAGCTATTGATCTCTTGAGAATGGATGTTTTAGCATCCCAGGTCGACAGATTACCCATCTACAAAAAATTCATGCTCACCGCCGGAAATAACTTCCGCATCCTCACGGTAAACTATATCAAACAACTTCTTAACATCTTTATCGATAAAGAAACCTGTCCTGATTACGTAATCTTGGGGGTCGGGACAAAATCTGATCAGGACGATATCGATGTCGGCATTATCGATGATACGCAGGGTGACCGGATGAAGTTTAATCGCGCTATTGCCCATATTAGCCAGGAGATGGTGAAATCCGCGATCACCTTTCATTTCCACCTATCAGAACATATCGGCGATAGCTACTATTCAGCATCGATCAACGAATATAAGAAAGCTCTCAAGCATGAAATAAAGGATTTTGTCATAATCAACGAAATGCTCAGTGCGGCCGTTATTAGCGGAAGCGACCGATTATTCAAAACGTACCAGAAGGAGATTATCGGTCGATACTTCTATCACAAAGATGGTGATAACCGATATCATGAAGGGTATTTGAGAGGGATAAGTGGCGAGGTTCATTCCCTGCTTGCTCGACCGATAAGTCCAACGTGCATTAATTTCAAAGAAGACGGCTTACGCGCAATAAAGAGTATTATCTGCGCGCAGAAGACCGTTTTCAATATAGAACGCGTCAATGCCTGGGACATTATCGACCATCTGAAAATTGCCGATCCCAAAAATGACTACGTTTATGGCGCGCTTGAGAGATCACTAACATTTTTTGAGATCTTCCGGTATCTTTATCAATTATTCGTCACCCAGGATGAAGAAATAATATTCGACGACAATGCTCTGGATAATATCCGGCGTGTCGCAAAGATACTCGGCTACCGAGACGTTGGAAGATGCCGCGCCGAAGAACATATCCTTGTCCACTACTATGAGCATATCCAGAACATAAGGACTGTCATACCTCAGCTGGTCGACGATATAAAAGAACATTTGAGATCGACATCGACCTTTGCTCCCATGATGTATCCTGACTATATAGGCAACATCGCAGAGGATTTCATCAAAAAGTTCAGGTTTTTTAAAGGTACATCGTTCTGGTACGATATTCTCGATAATTTCAAAACCGAACAGTTTGTCATCAGGTTTGTCAGTGATCTCAATAAATTACCAGCCCGGAAGCGAACGAACATAATTGAATTGTATTTCGAATCCTTCAAGTACGACCTGTATTCGCTCATCTACCTCATAACAATTTTAGGCAAACACAAAAGCAGTTTTTCAATCTTTGAAGATTTAAATATTCACTTCATGAAGAATGTAGAGTCTATCCCGAGCGTTGTTAGAAACCTTGCTTATGTTTTCAACAATTTTCCATCGCTCATAAATCGTTACATCGCATTAAATGATGAACCAGCACTCAATTTTTATCTAAGAATACTTGAGAAGAAAATATTTGAAAAAGATATCGCAAATATTGTCAGTCAACTGAAAAGCTTGATCGGCATTCATCTCTCGAGCAGCCAATTCTTCAAGAGATTCTTTATGAGGATTCTCAATAAATACCCTGATTCAATAAGACTCTTGGACGCCCCTGAACAACTCCAGGAATTCGCGGACGGCATCTATAGTGACGTAAGCTCTATGCCAACTTTCAAAGAACGTAAAGAGAAGCTGGGCGACTACTATGATTGTGAGATGATGCGGGTTGGTATCAAAACCCTAAGTGGCGCTCCGGTTGAAGAAACCAATGCCGAGTTTACTGAGTTCTCAGATCGATATATACTTACGCTCTTTGATATCTGCCGCCGCGATGTCGACACCCAGTATAGAAAAAGACTGATCACCGATGATTTGCTTGCGATCTTCGCCGCGGGCGGTCATGCCCGAGAGCAAGCGTATGATGACGATTATGACATCATCGTATTGCTCAAGTCCAAAGATCCTCAGATCCTCAAATACAGCAATAAAATCATCACCAAGATGAATACCGAAATCATCCAGCGTGGAACAATCCCCCATCATCGATTCACAGATTATTTTGGCAGATTTGTCGTCCTCTTAGAAGAAGTTGAGCAACTACTGGCTGATGAACGCGATGATATCTTTATCGAGAAATCGCAAATGCTCGGAGCTCGTCTTGTCATAGGTTCTCATCGTTTTGAAAAGGAATTTCACCAGAGGGTAGTGAAACCACACATCTTCGACAAAAAACAGGAATATATTTCACAGATGGTGGGTGAAATTACCTCACGCCACAGTTCAAACGATGAGAAGATAACAGAGATAGAACGTGATATCAAAGAGAGTGTCGGTGGACTGAGAGATGTGGAAATGATAATGCTAATACTCAAAGCCAAATTTGAAATAACTACGCCGGTGAATTCTAAACTTTTTGATCACGTTGTCCAACATCAGAAAAATCTCAGAAAAGACCTTCACGATCTAGCACAAGCCTTTAACTTTCTCAAGACCCTCCGCGATACTTACCGTCTCACGGCTGGAGCTTCTGACATAATAGTAACCGAGGCTTTAGACGGGTCTGCACAAATCATGGGTTTTCGCAGTAATAATGATCTATTTGACGCTTTCAAGAAAACCAAAGAAAAAGCAAAGACAGCCATCGCAAATTTACTCGCAAAAATATAGTCGAATTGTCAAAACCGAACAAACTGGGAGCAGGTACTTAGTTGTTCGGTTTCAACAAGCTCATCGGATAGGTTCTTCAGTCTCAGTCAGTAATTCAGCCATCAGTATTTATATATATTCTCGCCCTTCTTTAGTTCGTAAAGATGCACCTTAGCCTGAGCTGAAGAACTGGAGTTCGGTTTTTCTTCCATGACCTTTTGGAAAATCTGTGCGGCGTTTTTCCTGAACCTGGCATTCTCGGTTATTTCATATAAGACCCGGTATAAATATCCGAGCTCAAGCATGGCCACAACATACTCATCACTGGTATTGTACTTTGTCACGAACTCCTCCCACATCTTCAACTCTTCGGTGATCAATGGAACCGAATCATGCCACGGAAGATTATTCATACGAAGGATATGTAAAAGACGATGCGATGCTTTTGGTGCAAACTTCGTATCGCTGAAATCCTCAAGAATTTCCATATAAGCATCACCAGAATAGTACCAGATATTGTATCGTTCGTTGTAGAGAAATCCACCAAGCGTATCAGCATGACCTATCTTGACTGCTAATTCCTCTTTAGACATACCATAATAGTAAAGTGCTTCAGCAAGGTATTCTGACCACTTGAAATAATCGATGAATGTTTCAAAAAGTATAGATGCTTTGTCGAATTCTCCCTGGTCAAAATAGCCCCGGGCAAACATAAAAAGCCTATCTTCAGCAACTTCTCCATCAAAATCAATCAGGACGCCACTTGATAGTTCACCCACTATACTATCGACTCTAATCCTTACCCGACCGTCAATATGACCGATTATTTCAATAATATCACCGGTATTTATAACCCTTGTTTTAAGATCGCCTTCATAAAATAAGACATTATCAACGATAACCACGCCTTGGTTGGCAATGATAAACAAAAGAACCCATAGCGAGATCATAGATTAAGTATATGCTACCTGCACATTTAGTCAATGATTGACTTTAGATGTTTTTTTGCTATCATAAATAATGACGTTATACTTTTAGGAATTTTAGGCATTTAAATATTTTAGGCATTTGTGTTTACGGAGGTCAGATGGACTTTATAATATTAATTATCAACCCAGGTGCTGGTTCTACACGAGTAGCGGTCTTCAAAAATGAACAAGCGCTCTTTGAAGAAAATATCCGGCACCAACCTGAAGAACTACTGTATTTCCCAAAGATCATTGACCAGTATGGATTCCGCCGGGATAAAATACTCTCTTTTTTAGAATCTAAAAATTTCGATCTCAGTACGCTGAACGCTACGGTCGGAAGGGGCGGTCCTTTTAAACCTTTAACCAGTGGTACCTATCTGGTCAACGATAAATTGATTGCCGACATCAGAACTGGCAATTATCAATCCGAACACCCGTCTCTGCTCGGTGCAGTTCTCGCCAAGGAAATCGCCGACCGGCTCAAGATCGATGCTTATTTTGTTGATCCGGTCTCAGTCGATGAATTCTGGGAGCTTTCAAAATTCTCAGGACTAAAGGAAATAAACCGCAAAGCACTGAGCCATGCATTGAACGTTCGCTTCGTTGCCAAAAAAGCAGCCAAGGAAATGAATAAACCCTATAATGAATGCAACTTCCTCATTGTCCACCTCGGAACCGGGATAACCATCGCCGCTCATTTGAAAGGCAAACAAGTCGATTCATCAAATGCCAATGAAGACGGACCTTTTTCACCCCAGCGTACTGGCAGCCTACCAACAATGGGCTTGGCGAAATTTATTTTTGATGGAAAGTACCAGTACCGGGATATTAAAAAGAAACTCAATCGACAGGGTGGTTTGCTTTCCTATTTAGGAACTGATAATGTCGAAGAAATCGAAAAACGTATATGTCAAAATGATAAACAAGCAGCATCAATATACGAGGCGATGATCTACCAGATCGCCAAAGAGGTCGGCGCATATGCCGTGGTTTTAAAAGGCGAGGTCGATGCTATTATCATCACCGGTGGTATTGCTCATTCTCAAAAATTTGTCGACCAGTTGAAATCCTGGGTGGGTTTCTTATGCCCAAAATTCTTTGTATACCCGGGCGAAGGAGAGATGGAAGGTCTTGCCCAGGGTGTGCTGAGGGTTCTCCGCAAGGAGGAAGACGTTAATGTCTATACCTGAATTTTCTCCAATCTTATTTTTCGAGTAAGCGAAGCGCAGCTGAGCGCATCGAGAAGTTCATTAGATTTATCAGGCAATGCTCGATAAATCGAACCACTGCATCATCTCACTCACCATATTGTAGTCGCTTGATTTATCAGGTAATGCGCGATAAATCGAACCACTACATCATCTCACTCACCATATTGTAGTCGCCTGATTTATCAGGTAATGCGCGATAAATCGAACCACTGCATCATCTCACTCACCACATTGTAGTCGCCTGATTTATCAAGCAATGTTCTTTCTTTTTTGTCTGATAGAACAAATGAATTTATTTTGAATTTTTTATTGACTCAGGCTTAAATCTGGTTATAATCAAAATCTATGAAATCCCTCTTATCAGGGAATCAAGCCATTGCCCGCGGTGCCTGGGAAGCAGGTTGTCATGTTGCCACTGCATATCCAGGTACACCTTCAACTGAAATACTTGAGAATATAATAAAATATCCCGGAATATATACTGAGTGGGCAGTAAATGAAAAAGTTGCCCTGGAAGTCGCAGCTGGTGCCTGTTTTGCCGGTGCACGGGTTCTAACCGCAATGAAACACGTTGGGCTCAACGTTGCGGCTGACCCCATGTTTACCATGGCCTACTCAGGGATCAGTGCCGGTTTTGTAATTGTTACGGCTGATGACCCTGGTATGTGGTCGTCACAGAATGAACAGGACAATCGTCATTATGGCAGACATGCTAAAATCCCCATCATCGAACCGTCCGATTCAAACGAAGCAAAACTCTTCACAAAACTTGGTTTTGATATTTCAGAAAAATTCGATACCCCGGTCCTTTTAAGACTAACAACGAGGCTCTGTCATTCAACCTGTCTGGTCGAGCTTGGCAAAAGAAAAACCCATAAGGTAATAGGTTATACCAAAGATATAAGAAAACGCCTTGTCCTGCCAGCCCTTGCCAGATTGAGACATGTTGTCGTCGAAAAAAGACTGATTGAATTAGCCCGGTTCAGCGAAACCTTCCCCTTCAATAAAATCGAATGGGGCAAGAAAACGTTGGGTGTCATCACTTCAGGTATCTCTTATCAATATGCAAAAGAGGTATTTCCTGACGCAAGTTTCCTGAAATTATCTTTTACTTATCCAGTCCCCGAAAAACTTATAAGACGATTTGCCCATCAAGTAAAGAAAATTATTATTGTTGAGGAAGGCGACCCAATCCTAGAAAGAGAAATAAAAGCAATAGGGATAAAGGTTACCGGCAAAGCTGAAATCCCGGTGTGCGGTGAGCTGACACAAAGGATAGTGAGGGAGAGCTTTGTCAGGAAAACGAGGGCTAGAATAAAACCCTACAAAGTACCTGCAAGACCTCCTGTTCTATGCCCAGGCTGTCCCCATCGCGGCGTCTTTCACATAATGAATAAACTGAAACTCACCGTAAGCGGAGACATCGGCTGTTATACTTTGGGCGCCTTACCACCGCTCAATGCAATGGATACCTGCATTTGCATGGGTGCATCAATCACCAATGCTCATGGTTTAGAAAAAGCGCTGGGTAAAAGTTTCGGCAAGAAATTGGTGGCGGTTATCGGCGACTCAACATTTTTCCATTCTGGAATTACTGGTTTGGTTAATGCAGTATATAATAAAGGAACTCTAAACCTGTTCATCGTCGATAATTACACAACCGCAATGACCGGTCATCAACCTCACCCGGGTACTGGTAAACTTGCCAGAGGAGAACAAGGGAAGCGAATACCACCTGAGGAGGTTGTCAAAGGATGCGGTGTTGAGTTTTTAAAAATCGTTGACCCTAATGATCTGAAAGCAACCGAGCACGCGATAAAACAAGCTCTTGAGTTTGATGGCGTTGCTGTTTTGATATTCAGAAGACCGTGTGCTCTATTACTAAAACCAAGCCCGGCATACAGAATCGACCCTGATTTATGTAAAGGTTGTAGACTGTGTCTGCATATTGGCTGCCCTGCGATAAGTCTGAAATCTCCCAAAGATCGAGAAAAACCGCTTGCCGTGATTGATCCAACGCTCTGCTTCGGCTGTGGATTGTGCGCGCAAGTCTGCACTTATAACGCAATACTTGCGCCAAGAAAAACAAAAAAGGGCAAAAAATGAAAAGAGACGCATTTGATATAGTCATCTGCGGGGTTGGCGGGCAAGGTATCATCCTAGCATCAAATGTGCTCTGTCACGCGGCATTTCTTGAAGGTTTTGACGTCAAGAAAAGTGAAGTGCATGGTATGGCTCAACGCGGGGGCAGCGTTATAACACATGTAAGGATCGACGATAAAGTATATTCACCTTTGATCGAACAAGGAAATAGTGATATTGTTTTAGCTTTTGAAAAATTAGAAGCCATGCGCTACATACACTATTTGAAAAAGAACGGCACAGCAATTGTCAATGATCGTGAAATACAACCGATGAGCGTTCTGACTGGTGCAGCTTCATACCCGACAAACATAAAAAGTAAACTGAACCAACACGGCAAGATCTATTATGTCGATGCAAAAAATGTCGCTCTAGAGCTGGGTAATATCCGCACAGTAAATATCATACTTTTAGGTGTCCTTTCCTGTTTCTTGGGGTTTAAGAAGAGATCGTGGAAAACAGCAATCCGTAAAAACGTAAAAAAGAAATTCGTTGATCTAAACCTCGTCGCATTCAGCAAAGGTGCCTCTCGGTTAACAAACACGTTTAGTATTAAAAAGGAGAAGTGATGGGAATACTTGATTTCTTAAAGGATGTTGGCGCCAACATCTTAGGTGTCGGTAGTGAGTCGCAAGATATAAAAAGTTTGCTTAAACAGGAATTTGACGATCAAATAACCGATTTGAAAATCGATTTTACAAATGGAACTGTCACGCTCCACGGTTCTTGCAATACGCAAGCCACCAAAGAAAAAGCCGTACTTTTAGCAGGTAATATAAAGGGCGTGGAAAAAGTCAATGACGAGGGTTTATCTGCACCAGCGTCTGAGGAAGTAACCGAGTACTATACTGTACAACCAGGTGACACGCTTTCCGAGATCGCCAGTCGACTTTATGGAAACGCTGGGAAATATCCTGTAATTTTTGAAGCAAACCTCGAAGTCATAAAGGACCCGAACCTTATCTACCCTGGACAGATACTGCGCATAATAAAACCACCGGTCGGGCAGGCACCTTCTGATACCTATACGGTCAAGGCAGGTGATACTCTTTCCAAAATAGCAAAACAATTCTACGGCGATGCCAGGAAATACTCGATAATTTTTGAAGCGAATCGGAACATCCTCAAAGATCCCAATATTATCCATCCTGGGCAGATACTGCGCATACCGAAACTGGACGGTTAATTTCGCGTCCGGGACGCTGTGTGTCTAATTACTAAAAGATACAATTGGCTAATATAGTAAAAACCCCAGGCTTTGTGCTCAAGACAATGCCTTTCAAAGAATCGAGTCTCATCGCTTCAGTACTCACCAAGAAATTCGGTAAGGTGAAAATTATCGCAAAAGGGTGTCGTCGACCAAAAAGCAAATTCTGCGGTACATTAGAAGTTTTTACTCTGGCTGAGATCATCTACTACAAAAGAGAATCTAAAGATCTATATACATTGAGCGATGCAACAGTCACGGACCACTTCAGCGACATCCGGTCCAGTAACAACAAAGTAAATGCCGCCATGGTGCTCTGCGAATTCTTCAATAAGACCCTGCCTCTGGAAGAAACAGATACTGCTTCATATACACATCTTTTTAATTTTCTGCGAGAACTTAAGAAGATCGATTCAAATTCAATAAAACCTTTGACCTTTTACTATCTGCTAATCGCACTCGCGGGTGCAGGCTTTAAACCCCATTTAGACAACTGTGTACGATGTCACAACCCGATAAGTTATAATAGCAAGCAAATCGATTTCAGCATTAGTGGCGGCGGTGTTGTCTGCGAGAACGATTTTGACGACACGGTAGTGTTTTTGAGTAGTGATACCATCAATTTGCTGAAAAACATATACCAGAACAAGAATATCCGAATCGACGCCCCCCAGTTTAAAGAAATTGAAAGGTTGGTGCCTGAGTACCTACGCTACCATCTCAATCAGGTCCTTAATTCCCTCAAGTTTCTGAAGTAGACTGAAAAATTCTTCTGCAATAACCTTAATACCGTAATCCCCCTCCCCATATTATTTTGACTACACGTTTATCCCTAAAAACCTTACCAGACCAATGAGGAAGTCCGGCGACTTTAACCGGGCTGGCAAAGCAATGATCGCGCCGATCAGCACGATAACCCCGACGCCGATAATATTCGACCAGAGAACCGGGATTAAAAATGATTTCTCCTCCTTCTTCTGTATTTTATACAGTTTTGCGATGACTGCTTCTTCATAGAGCACACTGATCAACAAGCTGATAACTATCGCGATCACAGAAAGGAAAATCTTCATGGGCCAGTAGATATGCGGCGAGGCTTGATAACCGATCATAAAGCTGAATATCACGACCGTAATGAGCGTGACCAGGGTCAATGCAAAAGCAATGAACCAGGTGGAGTTTTTTTCGAAGCGCTTGTAACGCTTGAGCCGGCGTGCCGGCAAAAGAAAAACTATAAAGAGAATGATGATCCCCATGAGCAAAACATCAGAGGAAGTGAACATCACTGCGACGACAGTACCGACGAGCGTTGACACGACGTTCGCGATCAGGACATAAAAAACCGCACGGATCGTTTTGAAATCACTCTTGAGAATAAAGACAATACATTTAACCAGTAAAATGAGTAAAAAGCCCAGGAACGAAGCGAACGCTGCACCTCCGAATGTCGTCGGTGCAAGAAAAAGCATTATCAATGGCACCAGCGGTTCATTGCCATACAAGAATGCCGGTACCAACAGCATAAGGCTGATTATTGCAATATTCTTTATTTTCATTCAAACTCCTTTAATGTAGAAGTTTAAATGGAATCTGATGAATGTCAACCCCGCTTACAGAGTATCGGAGAAACGGAGACGGGGAGAAAAGGAGACAATACAACCGTTATCGCGACTGGAAAGTCGCTCCACCCTTCTCAGACCGGATCGCTGTATTCAGGTATCTAATACGCGTTCGATTATACCGCCACCTAATACTGTATCATCTGAATAGAAAACTACTGACTGACCAGGCGTAACCGCCCACTGAGTTTTCTCAAAGACGACCTTTAGCGATCCTTTTTTATATGGTTCAATAGTCGCTTCGCTCAATGATGAAACATATCTTGTCTTTGCCCGGACAACTATTTTACTGGTCAGCTTATCAAAAGGTATGAAGTTCAAGTACTTAGCGATAAACTGAGATCTATACACATCCTGTTGTTCACCAACATAAATTATATTCTTCCCAGCATCAATATCCGTGACATAATACGGAAGTTTATGACTCAAGCCAATACCTTTGCGTTGACCGATCGTGTAGGCTATGATGCCTCTATGTTCACCGATTATTTTACCTGTTTTATCGCATATAGCACCTGGCTTTGATCGTGCTTTTCCTTTTAAAAAAGATGTATAATTCTTTTCCGAAATAAAACAGATGTCCTGGCTCTTTTTACGTTTTGCAGTAGGTAGATTTGATGAATGAGCTTTTTGTCTAACCATTTCTTTGGTGAAATCGGCCAGCGGGAGCATTACATTCGAGAGTTGTTTTTGCTTGAGCCGGTAAAGAAAATATGATTGCTCGTTTTTATCAAGACCTCTTTTCAATAAATATCTATCATCATCTTGTTCGATCCTCGCATAATGACCAGTAGCAATTTTATCAATGCCAAGCTGGTGCGCACGATCCATGAAAACGCCAAATTTCATTAGTTCATTACATCTTATACAAGGATTAGGTGTTCTCCCTCGCTCGTACTCCCGAAGAAAATCACTCAAAATCATCTCCTGGAATTCCCTGGTAAAATCAAAGACCTGGAAGGGGATGTCAAGCGCATGAGCGGCATCGCGGGCATATTCAATAACCTCATCAGTGATGCCTTGAAATATCATTGTGGCGCTGTGTACGTCATAACCCTGTTCTTTAAGGAGTAGTGCAGAAGTTGACGAATCAACACCACCACTTAATGCTACTAAGACTTTTTCCATAAAAGGGGACAGGCTACTTTTTTGATCGCATAATAACTGATGTCAGAATATCAGGGTATTTGGATAATCCTGCGGGATAGGGATACATGACTAAGTTATTTATTTAAAGGCTAGCCTGTCCAGTTTTCCCCATGGGTGACATCTTGCGCAATCCCTCGATGACCCGAGGCAACTGTTCAGCAGTATAGTCAATGTCTTGGTCAGTGGTAAGCCGTCCAACAGTCAACCGGAGCGAACCGTGAGTATCTTCACGGGAAATCCCAATCGATAGCAAAACATGGGATGGCTCTAGCGAACCTGAAGAACAGGCAGATCCAGTTGCCACTTCAATACCGACACTATCGAGTTTCAGAAGCATTGATTCTCCTTCAACATATCTAACAATTACATGGCAGTTATTGGGCAACCGGTTTTTCGGATGGCCATTCAACCACGTATCATCGATATCCTCGAAGATCTTTATCGTCCTGTCTCTGAGTTTCACATAACGTTTGACGCGCTCTTCCCTCTCAGCTATCGCAAGCTCCACGGCCCTGCCGAGCCCAACAATCCCTGGTACATTATGGGTAGATGCTCGCTTATGATTCTCCTGCCCGCCGCCATGTAATAACGGAAGGATTCTCGTACCTTTCCGAAGATACAAAACCCCCACACCTTTTGGTCCATAGAATTTGTGGGCTGATATAGACAATAGGTCAACGCCTAATTTATTGACGTCAGTATCGAGTGACCCGAATGACTGAACTGCATCAGTATGCAGATATACATCTTTGCTCTGACAAAGCACACCGAGTTCCTCGATCGGTTCGATTGCACCGATTTCATTATTGGCATGCATAATCGTAACTAAAATCGTTTTATCGGTCATTGCCCGTTTCACATCATCCGGGTCTACAATGCCGTACTTATCTACCTCAAGATAAGTGATTTCATAACCTTGTTTTTCCAGAAATTGACACGTCTCGAGCACTGCATGATGCTCGATTCTTGAAGTTATGATATGATTACCCTTACTCTGAAGAGCATAAGCGACACCCTTTATTGCAGCATTGTCAGATTCAGTACCACCTGAAGTGAAGATTATCTCAGCTGGTTCAGCACTCATGGCGTTTGCCACTTTGACGCGCGCTTTTTCGACTGCCTCCTCTGCATATTGACCAATTGAATGCAGGCTCGATGGGTTACCATAGTGTTCGGTAAAAAAACTCTGCATCGCATCAACAACCTGAGGATGCATTGGTGTCGTTGCCGCATAATCTAAATAGATTTTTCTCATGCTAATCAACCTTGACCTAATATATCAATTAATGCACTGATGTCAAGAAATCCAGATATTATCTGATCAAAAGAACCGGTTTGACTAATCTCTCCTTTCCTATTTTGACCTCTACAAAATAGACTGCGCTAGCAAGTTTTCGGCCACGGTTATCAGTGCCGTCCCAAGAAACAACAGTAGGCAGTAGGGAGTATGTAGTAGGGAGTAAAGGATTTTTCACTAATCTTCCTGTAGCATCATAAATGCTCATTGTGACTTGGGACTTGCCCTGAACTTGATTCAGGGTTGATACTTGGAATCTGATATGTGTCAGCTTTGAAAATGGATTGGGGAAACACTCCATTATCTGGGTCAAAGGAGGAAGTTGCGTCAGTTCTTCAATTCCCGTGGTTACTTCAAAAACGTAATACGTACTCTCAGGTGCACAAATAGGATCGGTATTCCAGATGTCAACCGAGTTTACCACACTAAAAGAATCCGCTGCCCAGAGAAAATAACCGAGCGTGCAGGTTTGTGCAACTATAGGTATTGTAAAGTAATAATCATCACCAATGCAGCTGTCGTGGGCCACGCCTATGAACTGCCCACCATTAATATTATAATAGAGCGAATCCTCACCAATACCCGTGGAATCAGTGATCGTCGAACTGACCACATAAGGTCCCTCAAAAGAAGTATCCGGCCATATCGTGGTATTGGCAAAATCAGGACAGCGAAGGTCCCATCCTGGTACGTACAAATCTGATAATTTGAAGAAATTATCAACCAGCATAAAATTCGGACTCCCACCGTTCGTACTCTGAGCCGCAGCTACACCATTCGCACCACCAAACCTGCCTGGAACAATCCACTCATATATCCAGCGCGTGTCCCAAGTCCCGAAATTGTCAGAGTACTCCATATAGTCTCTGATTACCAAACAAGGCCAAAAATGGTCGCCGCTAAAAGGTACCTTGACCTTACCTTTAGAAACGATTGTTTTCTGATGGCTCTCATTGGCATGATATGTGAGTCCCGGGACAATTTCATATGACCAGGTCCAAGCCGTATTCCAACCAGCTCCATCATAGATTGGATAGACATAGCATCGATAGTCCGGGAGGTAATTACCCACAAACCTGAAACCACCTGACTCATAGTCTATGCCGTCAATATAGAAGAAATATGTAGTATCTGATATATACGACCAGATAACTTCGCCATTGCCCAGTGTGTCAAGCTCAAGGATCTCAGCATTGGGAAATGTTTCTGGTGCTGGTGACCACCCTTGATCAGGATGGAGCAGATGAACGCGGCTCGTATTGCCGCCTGGATATGCCGTTAGATCCCACCAGACGCGTAATGTATCAAAGGGATCCCACTGGAAAACATCTACATTCTGATCATAATGGGCCCATGTGCCAATAATAAGTGGCACATCATCATTTTGTATAAGTACATCTGGCTGAGCCCATACTAATAAACTCATGCTTATCAGCAATATTATAAAAACTAAGGTACGCTTCATATCCACCTCCTTTGAATAATTATACTTCATTATCTATACCAGTCAAGATTTATATCTTGACTTTTTTTCATTATGTGTTAGTATATAGCATGAAGCTCCCAAAGGGCAGAGCCTTGCTAGAAAATACGCGGCTGGAATTCATAAACCTGGACAACGTATTGAGTGCTTCAAAGCGCAAACGAGCGCATAAAATATCTGGTTATATTTCAATAATCTACCCTGATAGCGTCGAACTCATCTTCCTAAAACAGGGTGAAGCATTCAATGCTGCCAGGATAAACCGCACAGAACGCAAGATCGTGCCGATAAGCGATGTCGTGGAAAAAGCCAAGAATGCGACATCAGGGATGCTCTCTGAATATGCAACCGATGAAATGCTGATCAATATTATTATTTCCACGATAACCGTGGAGCCGATAAAAGCAAATGTTGATTTCACCAGACTGCAACCAAAGGTCTTTATTGATAAGCTGAAAACGACTAAATTCAGCGGTTTCATCTGGGTAAAAGCAGGTATTGAGGAATCTTTTATTTATTTTGACAACGGCGCGATCAAAGCATGTTATGTTGCAGGTAGCGCTAAAAAACTCGAAGATAAAGCAATTGCGAATTTCCTCCTGAAACCGGATATTAAGATCTCCATCTTTGACCGTGTAGAGGATCTCACAATAACCCAAGCAACACCTGCTCAGGTCGATATGTTCTGCAAAATCTTTTCAGCACTACTTAAGGGTTACTCGCATCCCATCGGTAAGACTCTTGTCTTAAAAACCTTCGTACGCTCCAAAGCCACTGTTCAGAAGGAATTTCCGTTTATCGAGCATTTCGATATCCAATCAGATTTAACAGTAAGCGCTAAAGTAGTTGTCGAACCAAAGTTGTTTGCGCAAGGTATGGCGCGTTGGTTCGACTTAATCCGGGAATCCTTTTCGACTTTTTTGGGCAAAGAAAGTGAAACCATGGCAAAAAAAGTTCTCAACGACTACCGTTTCGCATTGAAGTCGGTTGGCTTTTTTGACCACAGCAAAATCAAGCTCTAATGCCCCTTTATATTGTAGCCACACCAATCGGGAACCTGGAAGACATCACGATAAGAGCAATTAACATACTGCGTGAAGTTGATCTAATCTGCTGCGAAGATACCCGGCGCGCTAGAATTTTACTTAACAAATACGATGTTAAAAAAAAACTGATTTCCTATCATGCCCACAATGAGAAAAGAAGATTACCCCAGCTGATGACGCTTTTACAAACTGGAAAAAAGATTGCGCTGATCTGCAATGCAGGCACGCCTTTGATTTCAGATCCAGGATATATTTTTGTTCGGGAAGCTTTCGCGAAAAATATTCAGGTATCAGTAATCCCTGGCCCTTCCGCGCTCACTGCTGCTGCATCCCTGTCAGGCATACCGGTCAACACCTTCATCTTTGAAGGTTTTCTACCCAAAAAAGCAGGACTCCGGAAGAAAAGGCTTGAGGCGCTGAAAACCGAGAAAAGGACTGTCCTGTTCTTTGAATCTCCAGCACGTATCAAACGGCTTTTGGAGGAATTACTGGACACTGTGGGTGACCGAGAGATTGCGCTCTGCCGCGAGCTAACAAAATACTATGAGGAAATAAAGCGCGCCAGAATCAGTGAGGTGTTAAACCAAATGCCTACCCTTAAGGGTGAATTCACCATTGTCATAGAAGGTGCTGATGCGTAAGATAAAGATGTTGGGCAGCAAATATTTTGTAAAGCCAATCGTAAACATCCTCGTCAAGATAAAAATACATCCTAATCTTGTTACACTTTTGAGCTTACTCTTAGGCATAGTTGCATTCTTATTCTACTGGCAAGGTGTTTTCTGGGCAGGTGCGATATTTCTGTTCCTGTGTGGCATCTTTGACACATTTGACGGTGAAATCGCGCGCCAAACAAATCGGGTGACCAAAATCGGCGGCTTTCTGGATTCCACCGCCGACCGCATAAATGAGTTCTTGATCTATCTCGGATTATTCTTGTATTACTATAGCCACGAAACCTATGCTCTTTTCTGGATATTTTTTGCCATGTTTGGCTCAATGATGGTCAGCTACACGCGTGCACGAGGTGAGGGTTTAGGTATTTCTCCGCAAGTAGGGTTCTTTGAAAGATTTACTCGTATCCTGCTCTTAATAATAGGTTCTTTCCTTGGTAAACATATTATGATCTACGTACTGGTACTCCTAACCCTGGGTACTATCCAAACAATGATTCAACGTATCATTTACACCCATATTAGATCAGCGAAGAATTGAGAAAAACACCGCATTTATCGAATTTGGAAAACAAAACCCACGAAAAAGTCTTATTACTCGGTATTGCGCGCTCTCACAAAGAACGCTGGCTCATCATCCAATCGCTTGAAGAACTTACCAACCTTAGCATAACGGCTGGCGCTGAGGTTATTGAGAGTTTCATCCAGGTAAAGCGCCGCTTAGACCCGGCGACCCTCATCGGCATCGGTAAAGCAAAAGAATTAGCACAAATCTGCGCAACCTTTGATATCAATCTCATTATCTTTGAGCACAATCTGTCTCCTGCACAGATTAGAAATATCGAGAAAATAACCGACGTACGTATCATAGATCGGACGACTTTGATCCTTGACATCTTCGCGAAACACGCAAGAACAAAAGAAGCCAAGCTCCAAGTCGAGTTGGCACAATTAGAATATCGCTTGCCCAGACTGATCGGCAAAGGATTAGAGTATTCCCGTCTCGGTGGCGGTATCGGCACGCGCGGACCAGGTGAAAAGAAATTGGAGATCGACCGACGTCGCATAAAACAACGTATTGCAACATTGAAAAAAGCTATAGAGAAAATCGAACGAACCAAGAAGGTCCAGCGCAAAAACCGAAAAGGTATCCCCAAAATAGCGGTGGTCGGTTATACAAATGCTGGAAAATCGTCTTTAGTCAACGCATTAACCAACGCGAACCTAGTGATTTCCAACCACCTTTTTTCAACCCTTGATTCAAATACTTCAATCCTTTTTGTGCCGCCGAAACATAAAATGCTGATAAGTGATACGGTTGGCTTTCTCAAAAACCTACCGCACAATTTGATTGCCTCATTCCAAGCCACTCTGGCTGAAGTTTTGGAAGCAAATCTACTGATACATATCGTTGACGCAACTGATGAAGATATCGAAGCAAAGATCTCCACGGTCGACAATGTACTTGAAGAAATCAACGCGCACAAAACATCCAGAATTATGGTCTTCAACAAAACAGACCGGCTGTTTAATGAGGAAAAAGCCCGCTGCAAAAGAAAATACCCCTACGCTGTTTTCGTCTCAGCAAAAGAAAACACCGGACTTGTAACCTTAAAAAATAGCCTAAAAGATTTCTTCTTTAGCAAGCCTTGACCACGCACTTATTTACAATATAATTAACCGTGGTTGACTATCTTGAGGAAATCGTTGGACAGGAAACCGCAAAGCGGTTCATCCGTACCGCAATAAAAAAAGAAAAACTATACAATTTCCTATTCACTGGACCCAAAGGCGTTGGCAAGAGACTATTTGCCTTTACTCTTAGCAAAATATTGAATTGCCCCCCGCACTCTCCTAATTTCATGCTCGTTGGTCCTATCCCTTCGAAGATTAAGGATAAAGAAGACAAAATATTTGAGTATTCGAAAACATATCTGCCGGACAACCCGGTGGTTGAATTCGAGGACCGTACTGCGATCAGGATTGAGCAAATCCGGCATGTCATAAAAAGGCTCATCCACATGCCGAATATCGGTTCCAAACGGATCGTATTGATCATCGAAGCTGACCGCATGACTGCTGAAGCTGGCAACTGTTTCTTAAAAACTTTAGAAGAACCACCCTTGGATACATTTTTTATTCTGACGTCATCGCGACCGAGCTTTTTATTGTCGACGATACGCTCAAGGTGTCAGAATATTCGCTTCACGCATCTGAACAACGAACAAATCAGCAATATCATGTTTGAAGGACAAGATGATTATCTGCTCGGTAGCCCGGGCGAGATCATGATTTTTCAGGAAAATGACTTGCTAAAGAGCGCCTGCGACATTTTCAGGCAATGTCCCTTGTCTACAGAAACTGCCGCACAGACTGCAAGGGTATACGAGAGAAAAAAGTTCATTGATCTCCTCTATCCACTCCTCCTCATGTATCGGCTTGTGTTTTATAAAAAATTAAACATCGCAATCAATACAACTCTTGAACCGCTTCTAAATAGAAAGGCAAGCGCGCTTTCTGTAGAACGTATAATCAATGCGATAAATATGTTGAATGTCAGCATCTGCTCCCTGGAGAACAACCCGAACAAGCTTTTGCTACTTTTTAAGGTCTTGATGAAACTACCTTGAGCAATGACGAAGAAATTCATCTGCAACGGCATGCTCGGCAAGTTGTGCAAACTACTGCGGATTTGCGGTATCGATGCTGCATATTCAAACCAGGGGATGGCTATCCTGCTTGAAGCAAAAAAGGAAAATCGGATCGTGCTAACCAGAAACACCCGGTTACAGACAAAAAAAGGTGTCTTCTTTGTACAAGCATCTGATCCAGCGGAACAACTAAAGCACATCATCTCTGAGTATGATCTGCAGACCTTGATACAACCGTTTTCGCGCTGTATCGAATGTAACTGCAAACTCAAAGCGGTTGACAAAGCATTGATTAGAAACAATATCCCCTATTTTACCTATCAACACTTTGATGAATTCGCGCTCTGCCCTAACTGCCACCGGGTCTACTGGAAAGGTAGTCATTATAAGAACATGACCAAGGAGATAAGTAATTTACTTCCAAATGCCAAATAGCAAATTATCCCGAAAATCTACGACATGAGAAAAAGGCAAATATTCGAGGATGCTCGCTTTGCGGCACAAATGAATCCCGCTCATCTGCGATGGGCGTGGATGGATTCCAAATGCCAAATATTAAATGATACTACGTTACAAAAAACGGCTAATCCTTATCAGCGTTTTTTTTGTTTCTTAATAGTCTGTATTTTTTTAAATTGTGTACCTTATGTCCGGAGTGAACGTAAAGATAACCTGATCAGGGTCGCAATCATCTGCGGTACGGATAGCGTTTTGGTTAATGGTATCAAAAACCGAACCTTTGTCAGCAATCACCGAATCAGTCTGAACAGTGAACTACCGCAGTATTTCACACCAAAAGGCGGTTTTGTTTGGGTCAATAAAAAGAAGTATCGCGGTAATCTAAAGATCCAGGTAAACAGCGGGAAAATATGGGTTATCAATATTCTCAATATTGAAGACTATCTAAAGGGCGTCGTGCCATGCGAAATCGGTAGAATTTCACAGGCGCTCCTTGAAGCAGCAAAGGCCCAAGCCGTGGCTGCAAGAACCTATGCCTGGGCACATCTTAATCGGTACGAAGACCTCGGCTTTGACCTCTACGCGACGATTCGGGACCAGGTGTATAAAGGCGTTGCTTGCGAAAATAACCTGACCACCCTTGCTATTGAACAAACCAAAGGCCAAATCCTCACTTACAAAAATGTACCGGTTGAAGCGAAATATCATTCGACTTGCGGCGGCAGAACTGCTGACTTCAACGATGCCTGGCCAGGCAATGCACCCCCCTACCTAAAAAGCGTGGCTTGCTCCTATTGCAAAACTAGTTCTCATTATGTATGGAAAAAGATTTCTGCAAAAAAAGATTTTTTTATTGAATTACGGACCAAGTTGGCGAAAATCGGCAAGAAGATACCTGCTGATGAATTAATAAGAAATATCAAGTTAGTAAAGAATCGTAAGAGCAAACGCGTTTTAAAGCTGGTAATAATAACGGATAAAAAAGAATACACGATACCAGGTTATCAGATTAGAACTGTACTGGGCAATAAAACAGATTCAGGCGGTTTGCTAAAATCAAATTATATAACCCTCAAGGCAAAGGACGGCAAAGTGATCATTGAAGGCAAGGGTTGGGGACATGGTGTTGGCATGTGTCAGTTCGGCGCCATTGAGATGGCACGGCAAGGTAAAAATTATAAACGAATACTATATCATTACTATTCAGGAACGAAGATTAAAACAATAAAGTAACCCACAAATAATTGTCGAGAGTAATACGTTAAACGGCATCGCCACGCGTATGGTCATATGGCATCGTTATACGGAAAACAGATTGGATTCTGTGCTGATGACCAATGGC
This sequence comes from Candidatus Stahliibacteriota bacterium, assembly GCA_030613445.1. Classification (GTDB taxonomy): domain Bacteria; phylum Hydrothermota; class Tepidihabitantia; order SM23-42; family SM23-42; genus JAUVZL01. Next base: position 27,079 of record JAUWLY010000005.1, read on the forward strand.
TTTCGACCTGCGATGGTCTTTTCAAAATCAATAAACGAAAAACGATATATAATATACGAGCCGCTATGCCGTACAACCTAAAACGATCTTTTCATATTGCCTCTTGACAAATGCAGAATAATGCATAAAATTATCAAAATAAGAAAAAGGAGGAATGATGAAAAGGATTTTAGTACTTTTGGGTATGATTATACTATTTGTCGCTTGTGATTATGCTAAAGAAAGTGTTGACCTGAGACCAGACATCGAAGTCGTGCGCATCAACCCGCTAGCCTGGTATACATGCCTTGGCGACACCATAGATGCTGCAAAGATCGATACCGTCACATTCGTTGCGAATAATTCAGTTGATTGTTATATTGAAAAAATGGTCTGGGAATACTATGATGAAAGCGGTAGTCTGTTTTTCGGTCCCGATGAAATGGCGATCTATGTTAAAGTAAATGGTATCGTTGATCCTTCCTGCGTTGATACCAGCAGGATCTTCAATATATTCTTACCCCTTTTGCCGGTATGGAACAATATCGACCCTGGTTCTTCTGCAAAGGTATTGCTCCGTTTCATTGCGGTCGATGAATATTTTGGTTCAAGGTATGATACCTGCACAGTCTGGTTCGGCATTTACATGTGGCCCCAGTAATTAGATAGAAAGAATTAAAAAGGGGCTGTTACACAGCCCCTTTTTTGTTTATATTACTGTTAACCAACGCGAAAGATTTTTTTCAAAGCTGATTCTATTATATCAATACCAACCTGCATTTCTGAATCACTGATCACTAATGGGGGTATCAACCTCAGCGTGGATTCGCCAGCGCCAAGCAACAATAACCCCTGCTTAAACGCTTCATAAACAACTGCGTTTCGCTTGTCCCCAACTGGTTGTTTGCTTGTTTTGTCAGCCACGAGTTCGATACCGATCATCAAGCCTTTACCGCGCACATCACCTATGAACTCATACTTGTCTGCAATATCCTTTAGCCGTTCCAGCGCAACCTTACCTACCGCTGCAGCATTTTCAATGAGCTTATGTTCAAGAAGTTCGATCGTTTTAAGCGCCGCAGCACACGACACTGGATTGCCGCCAAAGGTTGACGCATGAGCACCTGGCTGCCAATCCATAATACCGGCACGGGCAACACAGGCACCGAGCGGTAGGCCTGACGCAATACCTTTTGCAATACAGTAGATATCTGCTTTAGTATTGAAATGCTCAATTCCAAACATCTTACCGGTTCTACCCATACCTGCTTGAACTTCGTCATCAATAAGCAATATGCCATACTTATCACACAGTTGTCTAAGCGCCGGCAAAAATTTCCGGGGTGGTACTATATAACCACCCTCGCCCTGTATTGACTCGACAAAAATCGCCGCAACCTCTTCAGGCGGTACAACCCTCTTAAAGACGACATCATCAATATATGTAATACAGGCTAAGTCACAAGATGGATATTTGAAATTAAAAGGACAGCGATAACAATATGCATAGGGAACATGAGTTACACTCGGCAATAGAGGAGCAAAGTACTTCCTTTGAATTGATTTTGATGCAGTAAGTGATAATGAACCCATTGTCCTCCCGTGAAACGCGCCGGTGAATGCAACATAGCGGGGTCGGCGTGTATGATAGCGCGCCAGTTTCATTGCGCACTCGACCGCCTCAGTCCCTGAATTGCCGAACAAAACCTTTTTGTTTTTTGCACCGGGCACAATCTCCGCGAGCTTCTCAGCGAGCTTTGCTTGCTTCACATAGTAGAAATCTGTACCTGACATATGGAGAAATTTATCTAATTGTTCTTTTGCTGCCGCCACCACTGCTGGATGAGAGTGACCGCTTGCTACAACACCGATACCGGCTGCGAGATCAAGAAACGTATTGCCGTCAATATCGGTTACCCACACACCTTTGCCTTTCTCGATAACCAATGGATAGGATCGTGTGTATGATGGTGAAATATACTTGCTGTCACGTCTCAGAACCTCTTTTGCCTTGGGTCCTGGAAGTTTGGTTATTATCTTCGGTTTCTTCATCGCACTTTTTCGCATCATTCTCCTTTTACTGCCTACTTCCTACTCACTACTATTCATCCTTGTGTATCAATCTGTGCTTTCTGCAGAGAACCTGAATAATCGATATAGACAGTCTTTATCTCAGTGAATATTTCGTAAGCAGTCCAGCCGCCCTCACGATGTCCATTACCCGTATCCTTCATGCCGCCAAACGGAAGATGGCATTCTGCGCCGATCGTCGGTGCATTAATATACACAATGCCGGTTTCGGCAAGTTCAATTGCCTTGTGTGCCAAATTCAGATCACATGTGTAGATAGCTGATGAAAGACCGTATATTGTGTTGTTAAGTATGGACATCGCTTCATTGAAATCTCTTGCCTTTAGCACTGATAAAACCGGTCCAAAAATTTCTTCTTGAGCTATTCTCATAGTCGGTAGCACATCAACGAATATTGTCGGTTTATAAAACCACCCTTTTTCACACTCGCCCTGTTCGTATAATTCACCGCCCGTAACCATTCTTGCGCCATCTTTCTTGCCTATTTCTACATATCCGTGAATGCTTTCCCGTTGTGATTCGCTGACCAATGGACCGACATCTATATCTTCATTCAAACCATTACCTAATTTCAAAGCCTCAACCCGCACTTTGAGCATGTCAATAAACTTGTCATAGATCGGTGCCTCCAGAATCAATCTGGATGTCGCTGTACACCTCTGACCAGTCGTTCCAAACGCACCCCACAAGACCCCCTCAAGAGCAAGCTCGAGATTCGCGTCTTTCAGGACAACCTGACCGTTCTTACCACCCAATTCTAAAGAACATCGTTTAAGCGTCTTGCCGCAGACCTCGCCGATCCTCTTACCAATCTCTGACGAACCAGTAAATGAAACGCCAACTATATCAGGATGGTTCAAAATAGCTTCACCGAC
>JAUWLY010000092.1 GCA_030613445.1 Candidatus Stahliibacteriota bacterium
GCATTGATCGGATCGTGTACTAATGGGAGGTTAGAAGATTTGGCCGCCGCAGCAAAGATTTTGCAAGGTAAGACAGTACATCCAGACACACGGTTACTGGTGATCCCGGCTTCACGCAAGGTCTATCTTGAGGCTCTACATGAAGGCTATATTGATATTTTTGTCCGAGCCGGCGGGCTCATATTAAATCCAGGGTGCGGACCTTGTCTTGGTGCACATCAGGGTTTACTTGCTTCTGGAGAAATTTGTTTGGCAACGACGAATCGCAATTTTAAGGGGCGGATGGGCAGTCCAGAAGCGTTTGTCTATCTGGCATCACCTGGTACTGTTGCCGCATCAGCAATAAAAGGCGAGATTGTTCCCCCACGGATTTACGCGGATATTGATACGGAAGGACACTGATGACTCTATTATATGAGGAATTAAGTTATAAAGTAAGGGGTTGTGCTATAGATGTGAGAAAGAACTATGGTCCAGGTCATAAAGAAGTGATATACCAAAGAGCACTTGCCGAAGAATTGAATGCTACGAATATTGACTTTAGACAAGAACAGGCGATTAAGGTATTTTCACCAAGATCAGGCAGGGTTGTCGGTACATATCGACCAGATTTTATTATCGAAGATAAGATCATCGTGGAATTAAAATCGCTTATTCAAATCCCGAAGGAAATGGTCAATCAATTGTATAGTTACTTAAGAAATAGCGAATACGAACTTGGTTTTTTAATCAATTTTGGAGGGCAACGACTAACCATAAAGAGGGTTGTTCATTCTAATAATCGGAAGGCGTGGTTTAAGAGAATTAGCACTCCGCGTCAATCTGCTTCAGTATCAGCGTCAATCCGTATTATAGGAAAAGTATACAAATTCGGCGACAATATAAATACTGATGTGATTTATCCAGGTAAGTATCTATCTATTACCGCAGATCGCGAGGAAATGGCAAAGCATTGCTTTGAGGCGGTCCATCCTGAATTTCTGAAAAATGCTAAGCCCGGCAATATTATCGTCGGCGGTAAGAACTTCGGCTGTGGGTCATCGCGCGAGCAAGCGGCAACTTGCCTCAAGTATTTTGGTATCAGAGCTGTAGTTGCGGAAACCTTTGCCCGGATTTTCTACAGGAATGCAATCAATTTAGGTCTGCCAGTGATCATCGCGCCGGGGATAACGCAACACGTCGAACACGACAACGATATTGAAATCGATCTGCAGACCGGTATAATAAAGAATATGCAAACTAATGAGATAATTAAAGCAAAGAGACTACCGGATTTTATTTTGGAGATAGTTACGAGCAACGGTTTGATACCATATTTGAAGAAAAAACTCGGCATTCAAAGCAATTAGGAGGAAATAATGAAACAATTTGTCGTTATAGGATTAGGTCGTTTTGGGTCAAGCATTGCCCAGGCACTAAGCGAAAAGGGCTTTGATGTCCTGGCTATCGACTAAGATGAAGAACGCATTAAGGAAATGGAAGGTATAGTTTCTCAATCAATCGTTATGGATGCCACTGATGAAAAAGGTTTGAAAGAACTCGGCATTACTGATTTTGACACGGCCATAGTGAGTATGGGTGAGACTATAGAAGATAGTATTATGATTACCTTATCATTGAAAGAAATGGGTTTGAGAAAGGTGATAGTGAAAGCGAAAAGTGAATTACACTCGAAAATCTTGAGGAAAGTCGGAGCTGACCGAATTATCTTCCCGGAAAGGGAAATGGCTGAAAGACTTGCTGAGAGCATCGCCAGTCCAAAGATCTTTGATTTTATTGAGCTCTCAAAGACTTACGGCATAATCGAGATGGTTGTCCCCAAGCGACTCGTTAATAAAACCCTCAGTGAGTTAAAAATGCGTGAGAAATTTAGAGTAAGTGTGATTGCTATTAAAAGGAAGTTACCGTTTACCCTGCCCGATGGTTCGACAGATTTCAAAGAGGAAATCATCGTTGGTCCGGGTGGTGACGACGAAGTAATATCAGGCGATGTATTGATTATGCTCGGTAAAAACGAAAACCTCGAAAAAATTGAGAAATTATGAATCAGGAATTCGACGACCTTCTCGAACTGGGTAATTTCTATATTCTAAGCCAAGAGTTTGGAGAAGCTATTAAGGTTCTAAAAATGGCTGAAAAAATCGATCGGATGAATCCTGAACTGTACAACAACTTGGGTATGGCTTACGAAGGCTTGAGTGAAAAAGATAAGGCGCGCGATTCGTTCCGGCTCGTCTTAAAGCTGAACCCAAACCACAAATCAGCTCAGGAACACCTTACCAGGTTAATTGAAGAATGAAGACCAGATATATCGAGCAAGAGATGCTTTATACTGGGGTACAATTGCATAGCAACTATGCATATAGTGAATTCGATTTGCTTGGCGATTCAATTATTGCTTTCTGTGGGAAGTGTGATATTCCGGCTGAACGGATGGTTGATATTGAAGATGTCAAAGACAGTGCAAAGATATATTCTGAGTCGATGTTGCATTTCATTGTTGAACACTATGATACTGATCTTGAAAAAGCAATCCTCTGGCAATTCGTGTTGACTACCATTGTTGGCGAAGTTCTGAGTGAGATGTCCCGTAGTGCCAGCATTACAAGGCGAGGAAGTGATTTGTATGATGACGAGGCCAAATTGTCAATCTCTATTGCGACCGTGACGCCGCTATCTTCGCTCATACACTTTGGTATTAATATTGTATCTGATAATACACCGGTGAAGACAAAGGGCTTGAAAGACTATGATATTGATCCACGTAAGTTTGCCGAGCAAGTTATCGCCCGATACAAGACTGAACAGACAGATATTGAAAAAGCACGCTGCAAGGTAAAATGGGTAAAGTAATCAAACGCAGGATCGCTACGCTCGCAGGATCGCTATGCTCGCAGGATCACTGCGCTCGCAGGAAACGCTTCTTTTTATTTTACATTGCGAGCCAGAGGAGATACTGCAAGTTCCGCCATTCTTGCATGGCGGGACGATACTGCAAACCTCGACTTTGTCGGGGTGGTACTGCGAATCCCAATGGGATGATGCTGCATTTTTCTGCATGAAGGGTTATATTAGTGAAGTTTTTACTTCTATCCAGGGTGAAGGCATTAGAGTGGGGAGGCGACAGACTTTTATAAGATTTTTGGGCTGTAACCTTTCCTGTAATTATTGCGACACACCAAATACCCAGAAAATGGAAGGTCTGTTTGTCTATGCTGGCAAGGTCTCACCTAATCCGGTTGAATTGGATTTCCTTCTTGATAAACTGGATGCTGATGAAATCAGTATCACGGGTGGGGAACCCTTATTGCAAATAGAGTTTCTTGACGGTTTATGTAAGAAGATTCGGCAGATGAAAAAGGATATCTGTATCGACACTAATGGTACTTTACCTGATGAGTTGAAGAAAGTCATACATCACATGAATACCGTGTCCTTAGATTTCAAAATTCCTACAGCAACGGGACGACCTAAACTCTGGGATGAACATGAGAAATGCCTCAGGATAGCTGCCAGTAAGAGAGTGTTTGTGAAAATAGTAATCAACGAGAATGTATTACCGCAAGAACTCGATAAAGCGTGTGAAATCATAAAAAAAGCAGATAAGAACATACCGCTTATTATCCAGCCGGTTTTCGAGCGGGCAATCCCCAATATCCTTGATCTCCAGAAAACCGCACTAAAGCAGCTAAATGATGTACGAATAATTCCTCAGGTCCACAAGTATCTCGGTCTTATCTAGGATTAAAGCGCGGTTAAAAGTAATCGGAAATTAGGGCGGGTAGCCCACTTTCTCAAGAAAATTGTTACGATAGGAGAGATTCGGTAAAATGTTGAACAACATCGTATTGTAGATACCGAGTCTCGGTGAAGTTGAGATATTTCTGTAGAGAATAGAATCCCAGGAATAGAAGCCGTCACGCAACCATTCCATCCATGAATAAAGAGCTTGTGGCGTCATACCCGGGATTTGAACAACCGGCATCCAGTGATCAAAGAGTGTCAGATCTTGTGCAATAAAACCATCCTTTTGATATTTTCGGTAGGTCCGAGTTTTGGGCATTGGTGTCTGGACAGTAACTTTGATCATATCAACTTTGACATTCAGAAGAAACTTCAGTAATTTTTGATAGAAAGTAAAATCTTCACCTTCAAAACCGAGTCTTAACAAAAGACCACATGCTATTCTGTTGTTATGGAGCAGTCCGATCTGGCGCTTCTTTTCCCTTAGAAAGGTCGTATCACCGATTTTGCGTACCAAATCATCACCTAACCAGTCTTCCTTCAGGTGTACGATGCGGACACCATTGTCGCGCAGTATAGGGAATATTTCAGGGTGCTTGAACAGCAGACCAGTACTCTGACATATCCACATCTTTTTGAAGCGCCAGCACTTTTCTAAAAAGCTAATTGCATAATCCATATCATAGAAGAAATTGTCATCGCGCAAGAAGACAATCTTCCGCTTTATATACGCAACTGCATGGATCGCCTCGCCAAGATCCCACTGGACCAGTTTTTTGTACATGATGTTTTCATAGCAGAAATCCTTGTTGTGCTTAAGGCACGTACAGCCAAAGGATGTTCTCAGTTGTGATAGTACCGGGGTTAAGCCATATTTAATTTCAATTGCGCGGTCGATATTAAAGTGATCTTTCCGGTTTGACCTGTAAATCCTTGACAGCTTACCGCTTGCCGCTTCGGCAAGGATCTTCATCCAGATATTGGCGATATCACCGATTATCGTGCTGTCGGCGAAATTCTTATTGAGTTCAGGAAAGAGTGTTGGGAAAAATCCATATGAGATCACCTTGGTATCACGCGGCCAGTTTTTCCTTACCGTCGATGAAACGTAGCGCGAAAGGTTTAGAGGCACGTTGACAACAACCAGGTCGGGTCTGAACTCGGGCTTTTTTTCAATACGTTCATCATAGTATCTGAAGTCATGTGGTTTTGATAGGAAAGAAAGACGCATTGCATCATAATTAGGTCTACGAAAGAAAGCGCTTCCTTTTATCGCTTCGTAGGAGGTATATCTTTTCTGGGTCGTTGCCGGGTTATAGAACAAAATTTTCATAGTTCTAAAGAACTAAGCATAACGAAGTTATCTTGTGATGTCGTTGAATGTGACGAACAAAATGAGGAGGAGAATGAGCGCATAGCCTATCTGTTGCAGAATAAGTATTGTTTTTTTGCTGAAGCGCTTACGTCTTACCGCTTCTATTGTACCGATAAGAATGTGACCACCATCAAGTGCCGGGATAGGGAAGAGGTTGATTATCCCCAGGTTTATTGAAATTAGTGTCAAAAGACCAAGTAGACGTTCAAAACCCCAGTGTGCGGATTCGGCACTGAGTTTGAAGATCGCAATGGGACCTCCAATTTGATTTGCTGGAATTTGACGTGTGATTAACTGATAGAAGATGTCCAGCATGCGATAGGTCAATTCCAAGGTTCTTTCTATGGCTAATCCTATGGCATTGATTATGGATAGGTATTTTCTAGAATGAGGCATAAACACTCCGATTTGACCGATTGTGTCTTTAGCTACCGGGTCATATATAGTTGTTGGCGTTATCTCTGCGAGCCGTCTTTCATCACCGTGTTGCCACTCAAAAACAAGGGGGATATCTCTGGTTTGACGCACTAGTTCCACCATTTCGTACCACGTGTGTATCTGTCGATCGTCAATTCTGAGGACCAGATCTCCTTTTTTCATACCTGCTTTATCAGCTGGACCGTTCTGTTTTAGATCGGCGATAAGCGGGGGTATGATCGGCCTCAGTCCAGTTGACTCGGCTTCAAAGAAGACCGTGATATTAACTACTTCACCATCCCTCAATGCGGTTACAGTGATCTCTTTGTGATAATCCATACGTTCATAGAATTCTTCCCAGTAACTGACAGGTATACCATCAAGAGCGATTATCGAATCGCCAGTGACCAATCCAGAGTTCTCATAATAGCTTCCTTCAACAATTTGGACCCGCATATACGGTGTAATGATCAAACCATAGACCACAAAGCTGAAGAACAATACGATAAAAGCCGAGAAAAGATTGAACAGAGGGCCAGCTAAAACAACGATTATACGTTTGTATATGGGTGCATCATAGAAACCAAACTGCCCTTCTGGAGGTGCCTGGGTTTCGGGTTTTGGTAAGGGTTCTTTATCATGTTTCAGGATTTTACCTTCGTCTTCGCCGGCCATCTTTACGTAGCCACCCAAAGGGAAGTATGCTATTCGAAAATCAGTCTCGCCAATTTTCATCCTGATCAACGGCGGACCGTAGCCTATTGAGAATTTCTCGACTGGTATACCGAATATTTTGGCAAGTAAAAAATGGCCAAACTCGTGGATCGTTATACAAAAACCGAGAATGAAGAGAAATGGCATAATTGAATACAGGACAAAATTGATCATAATAGACTCCTGACGGTTTGTTTTGCCCATCTGGCCTGCTCTATGTAGTCCTCAATAGAACCTTTTCGGGGTTTATGTTTACTCATGACTCTTCTAATTATACTCGGAATTTGCTGAAATTCAATCTTATTTTCAAGAAATGACTTAACTGTTTCTTCATTTGCGGCATTTAGTACGGCAGGCATACTCTTACCCGTAGTAAGAGCATCATAGGCAAATCCCAGACATGGGAATTTCCTGTGGTTAGGGGGCATGAACCGTAAATGACTTGCCTGACTTATATCTAAGTGCTCGACCATTGATGGGCGTCGCTGGGGACAGGTAAGTGAATATTGGATAGGTAATTGCATGTCTGGTGTGGACATTTGAGCGAGTATTGTGCCATCGACAAACTGGACGAGCGAATGACATATCGCCTCAGGGTGTACCACAACCTTGATACGCTCAGCAGGCACTTTGAAGAGATGGTGTGCTTCAATGACCTCGAGGCCCTTGTTCATCATCGTTGCTGAATCTACAGTGATCTTAGCACCCATTTTCCAAACTGGATGATTCAGCACATCTGTTTTTGTTACATTCTTCATCGATTTCTTAAGGAATGGTCCGCCTGAAGCGGTTAATATTATTGCCTTGACCTCATCTCTATTTCTGCCTTCAAGACATTGGTATATAGCTGAATGTTCGCTGTCGATAGGTATGAGATCGACATTATACCGGTTAACCTCACGCATGATGATGTCGCCGAAACTGACGAGTACTTCTTTGGTCGCAAGACATAAGCGTAGATGTTTCTCGATTGCCTTCTTTATACCGAGGATACCAACTGCGCTGGCAAACGCAGCGATCAGAATATCTGCCTTTGTAGCCTCGATCATTTCAGTAATGCCGTCTTCACCGCAGAAAATCCTGGCTTTGGTTATTTCGCTCTTGAGTGCGCTATAGTGCTCCTTTTTGATGATGGTGACACTGGGTGGTTTTATATCCTTGGTTTGTTCAATAAGCATTTGATAATTAGTATAAACGGCTAACCCGACGATTCTGAAATCACGAAGGCTTTCTATGACTTTTATCGCGTTGCGTCCTATGGAGCCAGTTGATCCGAGTAGGATGACTTTCTTCATCTTAGCTTCTCGATAAGTCTGAGGTCATCTTTCTTCGTTACTTTTATATTATCGCGTCGGCCCTGAAAGATATAGACCGGGATACCCTGCGCCTCAAGTAGGCTGGCTTCATCTGTATACTCGTTGTCCTGGGTATTTTGCTGGAAAGCCTTTTTTAGGAGTCTTATATCAAAGAACTGCGGCGTCTGAACTAGGAATAGGTTGTGCCGTGGCACGGTGCGCAGGACGCGGTGGTTTCTTGCTTCCTTTATAGTATCGCCAATCGCAGTACCGAAGATCACAGCTTTGTGTTTCTTGCATAGCTTTATGCCTTTATCTATCAATGACTGAGCGATCAAGGGTCGGACAGCATCGTGGATCAAGGCAATACCTGATTGTTTCCCTGTTTGGTCCAGGCCATTGGAGACTGAATCTTGACGGCGCCTGCCTCCAACGACTATTTTTTTGACCTTTGTCAGCTTGAATTCTTTAATAAGCTGTCTTACCGTCCGTGTTTTGTTTCCTGGTACGACGACAATTATGCTGCCGATATGCGTATTTCGCTGGAAAGACTGGAGGCTGTAGATAAATATCGGGATACCACGGAATGCGTGGAATTGCTTGGCACCTCCGAATCTCCTGCCTTGTCCGGCGGCTACGACAATAGCGTAATTGTGCATTGGAAATGATAGTCAGATTCAACATATTGTCAAGAGAACCTCTTTACAATATCTAAAACCTAAGCCCTAAATTCGAAACAATTTCAAAATTCAAAAATCGAAACAACAAACGCTCATATTCTAAAAGTCACACAATTATGGCAGTTTATGGGTGCAGGTAAAGGTTTTGAAGATTTGGATTTCGATAATTAGGATTTGTTTAGGATTTAGAATTTTGCATTTCGTGCTTCTTTCTATTTAACTATTGACATTTGAGGAATTATGAATATGATTTATTATTAATTAGCCCCATAAGGAGGTGGCATTATGAAAAAAATACTTGCGATTCTTCTCCTTGCTATTGTCGTTATTGGTTGTGGTCCAAAAATGGCAAATCAGGAGACTCTGGATGCGCTCGCGGAAGCTAGAGCCGCCTTAGAATCTGCACAAACGAAGATCGCCGAGCTCGAAGCTGAATTCGATGAACTAACCTCGATGAAAATGGAACTCGAAAATGAAATTGCTGACCTCAATAGCCAAATCGATGAGTTGCAGAGCAATATCGATAAACGCTGCAAGAAATAAGGAGGATAAAATGAGAAAAATCGCTTCTATTTGTTTGGTTCTTTTCTTACTCGTTCCTGCCTTTATGTTTGCCGAAGATAAGCTAAGCGAAGAGCAAGCACAGGCTGAGCTATTGAGTCTGCAACAGCAGATTGCTGAATCTGAAGCCAAAATATCGGAGCTCGTTTCCGATGTCGAGGCATTACGAACAGTCGTTGCCGATTTGGTGACAACCCGTGATGGACTCGCGGCAAAGCTCGATGAATTAAAGGAAACATGGAAAGTATGCCAGTACGGGCGTTATAAGGTCATTGAAGGAGATTGGTTGTCCAAGATTGCAGGTATGCGGGAAGTATATCATACCGGTGCAAAATGGCCCATGATCTTTGAAGCAAACAAGGAGAGAATCAAGAACCCAAACCTTATATATCCAGGTTGGGTATTAATGATTCCCTATCTTGAGAGTTATGGCGTAATACCTGGCGATTATCTTACATTGATTGCTTCATACTATTCCATCTACTCGAATTCGAGAAGATGGCCTGAAATATATGAAGCGAACAAAGATAAGATCAAAGATCCTGATTGGATATATCCAAGACAGGAATTTGTAATACCACATAACTAGAAATTTCGGGAGGGGCAGTCAACTGCCCCTCCCTAGAATGTGAAAGTATCGATCCCCATAACTGATTACAATCCTAA
>JAUWLY010000187.1 GCA_030613445.1 Candidatus Stahliibacteriota bacterium
ATATTTCGAATAATTAGTAACGGGGTTGACACCTTCTTAATTTTCCATAAAATAACACGTGGCATTATTGCTTCTCATCTTCTCAATCGCTCCACCCACGCAAGTACAAGCAATTGACAAACCAAATGACGCCGGCTCAGCAATTGTGATTGAATGGAAACTCTCCAAGGATGATGAGACGATCGAGAAATATGTAATATTCCGGAGCAGCCTTCCTGACACAATTAGTGAGAAAATTGGGTCTATTGTCCGTGGGAATAATTCTTTTGAGGATGATAACACGGATAACAAGAAGCAGTATATCTACATCGTAGCAGCAGTAAAGGATGATGCCACATTCTACTCAATGCCAAGCGATATCGTACAATCATCACCCCAGTTCTTCAATACTGGACGTACCAACATCCTCGTATCCATCCTTATCTTCACAATGCTCTTGGCGCTCTTTGTTCAAAGAGCACGAATAGGAAAAAAGCTGTTTGTAAGAAAAATACCCGGGCTCGACGCAGTTGAGGAAGCCGTTGGCCGAGCAACTGAAATGGGAAAACCAATCCTCTATATCCCGGGCTTAGGCGATATTGACTGGACTGCAACAATTGCATCGATGAACATCCTTGGTGAAGTCGCCAAGAAAATTGCCCGTTATGACACGCCGATTATCGTAGCTAACCGCTGGTCAGTTGTGTACACGGTCTCTAAAGAAGTGGTCAGAGAAGCATTTATCGAAGAAGGAAGACCGGATAGATTTAAAGAGGACTATGTACGCTATCTAACCGAAGCTCAATTCGGTTTTGCAGCAGCGGTTAACGGAATAATGCTGAGGGAGCAACCTGCGACAAATTTCTTCATTGGCAGATTCTGGGCAGAATCGCTCATCATGGCGGAAACTGGTGCGCAGACCGGCGCTATTCAGATTGCCGGATCTGACTCAGTGCTTCAGCTCCCGTTCTTTGTTGCAGCATGTGATTACACACTCATCGGTGAGGAGCTTTACGCTGCCTCGGCTTATCTGTCCCGCGAACCACTGCTCATGGGTTCGCTCAAAGCACAGGATTATGGGAAACTCATCGTATTTGTCATACTCATTCTTTTCATGCTCTTATCTTTCTTTAATATTAACCTGCTTCATCTCTTAGAAGTCCAATGAAACGCCGAATACCTTTAGCTATCTGTTTTACCATCGGCATACTGATGCTCGCACAGTTCATGATACCCCATCCGATTTCAAGAGCGTTTGGGAGTACGGTCAATAAATGGTATATCGTGCTTGCCGCATTCGCGCTCGTACTCGCCATTGGTAATCTTATCAGGCACCATGGCACAAAAATACGGCGGAAGAAGACAGATTGGCCATACAGTATTGTCACACTTTCCGGCATGGTAGCAATGTCAATAATTGGTTTTGCCGGAGGTATCGACTCTAAGTCTTTGTATCAAACAATTTATTTGAACGTACTTGCACCACTTGGATCAACGATGTTCGCACTCCTTGCATACTACATGGCATCTGCTGCATACCGCTCATTCAGGGCACGAAGTCTGGAAGCAACTTTGCTCTTAGCTGCTGCGTTTATCGTGATGATCGGATTCATGCCTTTTGGCCAATATATTTCCCCACACCTACCAGCCTTTGCAGAATGGATCATGAAGGTTCCAAATATGGCATCACAACGCGGTATCATGTTCGGCGTGGCATTCGGCTCCATTGCAACGGCTTTGAAGATCATTTTAGGCATTGAACGCTCCTGGCTTGGAGGCAAGAAATGAAGTGGTATGAGGCAATCTCCAAGATTGATCGGAGAATAATCTATCTATTCCTCACCATCTTCGTTATACTACCATTCTTTGTACCGTTCAAGTTGCGGCAGAACATAATGCCGCAGACACAGCAACTATTTGACTTTGTTGAATCAATCCCGCCCCATGATAAAGTCGTCATGATTTCATTTGATTACACACCCCAAACAATGCCTGAATGTCACCCCATGGCAATTGCTCTCCTTAAACACTGCTTTGCGCGAAACATACCTGTCCTTGGATTATCATTTGATATCCAGGCACCAGGGCTTGCAGTTGAAGCTCTCACGACAGTCGTTGAGGAGTTGAACCACAAGGCTTCAACCCATGATGATTCACTCTTCTACGGTAAAGATTATGTCTACCTCGGATGGAAATCAGGGTTTACCGCCGCGGTTCTAGACATGGGAGAAAGTATTGCTGGTGTCTTCCCTCGGGATTACTTTGGTCATCCAGTAGATTCCTTACCGCTAATGCAGAAAACGAGGAACTACAAAGATGTTGCAATAGCAATCGTCCTCTCGGCATCTGCTTATCCTGAGTACTGGGTACTCTATCCGCAGTCGCGCTATGGCGTCAAAATCGGCGCTGGTCTCACCGCAGTCATGGCACCAAAGTACTATCCGTTCTTACAGACCGGGCAATTCTCAGGCATGATGTCCGGAATGAAAGGCGCAGCTGAATACGAACACCTGATTGTCGAAAAAGGCTATGCGGAAAAACTGGGCAGGGCAGAAACCGGCATGAATTCCCAGTCAATTGTCCACTTACTGATTATTATTATTATTATCCTCGGTAATATTGGGTTTTTCTTTACGCGAAAGGATCAAAAGCAATCATGAGCCATGACCCCTGGATCTGGATAGGTGCGCTTCTCACCTTAATGATATTTTCATTCTTGTACAAGGACAATCCGTTCTACAAATTCGCCGAGCATCTCTTCGTGGGCGTGGCTAATGGTTATTACATCGTGTTCTACTGGCAAAATGCACTAATGCCTAACCTCTTTGAACCACTTGGCGCCGGAAACTTAGTCTATTTAGTTCCGTTACTTCTTGGACTAATGTATTTCGCACGCTTCATCCCAAAGATTGGCTGGCTCGTGCGCATCCCGATTGGTTTCATGATTGGATGGGGTGCGGGAATATCAATCCCAGCCCACTTCCAAGCATTTGTGCTCAGGCAGCTTCAAGGCACAATCATCACTCCGCAGAGTTTTTCCAACCCAATTGAAGGAGTATGGGCTGTAATTATCCTCATCGGTGTCATTTGTACGCTCGTCTATTTCTATTTTTCAAAAGAGCACAAAGGTATATTAAAACCTGTATCGCGACTCGGCATTCTGTTCATCATGATTGGATTTGGCGCCTCCTTTGGTTATACAGTCATGGCACGGGTCAGTCTGCTTATCGGCAGAATCCAATTTCTACTCGGTCCCTGGCTCGGCTTGATAGAATAATCCCCACACCTAATTCTCGGTCAACCTATAGGCGTTTGATCCATCCCCACACCTAATTAGGTTAATAATGTTTATGAAATGTCGTTAATCATCCGACTCACTCTCGTGTCATCATCCGGTTTAACCGGATGATCCAGAGAAAAGGTATGACGAGTTGATTTCTGGATTGCCGGTCGAGTCGAGCAATGACAGAGGGGGAAATCGGGCAATGACCCCGTACAACTTCGTTTTACGGGGTAGACAGAAAGGAGGCGCATCGAGAAGTTCTTCAATGTAAGTTCTCGACTTCGCCTCTCGATTTCACTCGAGATTGACTCGAACCGTGATCATCTTATTCTTCGAGTAACCCCGCACTTTTGCAAAAGTGCGGTGGCATCGAGAAGTTCTTCAATGTAAGTTCTCGACAAAGCTCGCCTGTCTCGAACAAGGTGAGAGGAACAATAATTATACTTTCTCAAATCTACAATCTGAAATTTCAAATCTACAATTTAAAATGTAGTTACGTTTTTTTATAACACATTATACTTTTGTATAACATCACTCTTTTCGTAACTTGCTTACCCATTGAATTCTCAAGACTTACGTCTTCATGAATTGGCATACAATTTGCATATTATATGATGTAGAGGTGGATTATGAAAAAAATCGTCTGTCTATTAATAGTCACTACATTTGCCTTTGCCGGCAGGTTTGGGATTGGTATTGCTGGCGGCGGTGAATATGAAGAGAACTACAGAACACTCACGCCTGAGACAATTCAAAATATTTTCTACGGCGCTGAGTTCTATATCCAAGCTGAGGCATTGCCCAACGTCTATCTTAGACCGACAATCTCTTACCTCAACAACCCTTCAATATCATCATCCATGGCTGGTATTGGTCTTGGTGTAAATGTACAGCCAAGGCTCGGTAATTTCCCAATCGCACCCTTTTTCGGTCTAACCGGAACTATGCTTCTCCACAATGAAATGGATATTGCTGAAGCAGTCAGAAGCGGGCGCCTAAACGAATACATTGAAACATCTACGCCCCAACTTATGGCATCGGGTTATGCAGGACTCAGTCTTTTTCTCGGCAAGAGTCTGGCCATAGACTGCCATTACCGGTATCACAGCCTTTCTCCTCAATGCGGTGTGGAAATGATCTGGGCTGGATTATCCTACAGTATCAATTGGTAGATTCTTCTTTGTAGTTGTGCAAAAGGCGTGAAAGATAGGATGGTTGAATCTTGAGCAGTTCGCTGGCCTTACGCTGATTACCTCCACAGCGTGCGATCACTTCCCTGATATAGGCCATTTTGAATTCCGTGACCGCTTGTTTTAGGCCGTGATCAAAGGTTTGTTTTTCTGTTGCAGCGCCAGAAGGAAGGATAAGGCTCTTCTGATCAAGCTGCTCACTGTTTGTTAAAACCACGGCTCGCTCAATAATATTCTGAAGCTCGCGGACATTTCCAGGCCAGGCATAACCCAGCAAGTCTTTCATCGCCTGTTCATCGATCTGATACACTGCTTTGTTGAATTCCTTCGCATAGATAGACAGAAAATGCTGTGCCAGAAGTGGAATATCATCTTTTCTCTCGCGCAAAGGTGAAATCTTTTTGGGAAAAACATTAAGTCGGTAATAAAGATCTTCGCGAAATAATTTCTGCTTGATCTTTTCGTCGAGATCCTGGTTGGTCGCGGCAATCACGCGCACATCGACTTTTATTGTCTTGGTACCGCCGAGCCGTTCGAATTCCCGCTCCTGCAGAACCCGGAGCAGCTTGCTCTGCGTTTCTGGAGGCAAATCACCAATTTCATCGAGGAGGATGGTTCCTTTATTAGCAAGTTCAAAAATCCCTTTACGCAAAGAAGTTGCACCAGTAAAAGCACCTTTTTCATGACCAAACAATTCGCTCTCCAAAAGTGTAACCGGGATAGCAGCACAGTTAAGCGCGATAAAAGGACCTTCTTTCCTATTGCTTAGGCGATGCACATGACGGGCAATGAGTTCTTTGCCGGTTCCATTCTCACCAAGTAGCAAAACACTCGCTGTGCTCGGTGCAACCTTTTCAGCAAGATCCAATACCGTCTTGAACTCAGCACTTGCCGATATTATTTCATAGCGAGAATCGATTTCATCCCTCAACAAATTTTTTTGTTCCTGTACGCGCCGATGCATCTGTGCATTCTCAATCACCTGCGCAGCCTGGAGCCCAATGATAATCAGAAGCTCTTTGTCACCCTCAGTCCAGGCACTCCCTTTCTTTTTATTAAGAACCTCGATTACACCGATTGCCTTGCCTGAAATATTTAAAGGTGCAGCAATGATCGATTTTGTCGCAAACCCGGTCTGTTTATCAATCTGCGGGTAGAACTCCTTGTCTGACAACGTATCATGGACGACCTTGACCTTACCTGTACGCACGCAGGCTCCAGCAATACCTTTATCCAAAGGTACCGTGAGGTTTTTCAGACGCTCGGATACGTCTCCAGTGGCACTGGCAAAATAGAGCTCATTTGTTGTATCATCGAGCAACAATAAAGAACTTGCCTCGGCTTTTAGTAATGTTTTAGCGCTCTCCATTATGATATTTAGTATTTTTGAAAGCTCTAAGGTCGAAGATAGCGAACTCGCCATCTGGAATAAAATCTCAAGTTCTTCCCTGCCGATCTTCCTGATTACGCTCTCCATAGTTGAGTATACCATAAAACAAACGTGCGTCAAGCCTACAAGATAGAAGATAGGTTTGGGTTTAGATGCTGGATTGTTTAATGAATTTAATTCTTTTATTCCCGCTTCCTAACCCCGCACCTAGTTCGATAGATGTTAATAGATTTATAAACAA
>JAUWLY010000039.1 GCA_030613445.1 Candidatus Stahliibacteriota bacterium
TTCCCTTGACTTGCTAAAAAAATTAATTATGATATAGGCAAGGAGGAATATGGCAAAAGACGATAAACAGAAAGTCTTAAATGTAGCTATCAGTCAAATTGAAAAACAATTCGGTAAAGGATCGATCATGCGCCTTGGCGATAAAGGAATAAGAGGCGACATCAAAGTGATTCCAACTGGTTCAATTGGTCTAGACTTTGCCTTGGGTATTGGTGGATTCCCACGGGGTCGGGTCATTGAGATTTTTGGTCCAGAAGCAGGTGGTAAAACCACGCTTGCCTTAGAAGCCATTGCTCAAGCTCAAAAAGCAGGTGGAACCGCGATCTTTGTCGATGTCGAACACGCCTTTGACCCAACTTATGCGCAAAATCTAGGGATCAATCTGACCGACTTGTTCATTTCCCAACCAGACACTGCTGAACAGGCTCTAGAAATCACTGAAATACTAACCCGCTCTGGCGGCGTTGATATTGTCGTGCTTGACTCAGTTGCTGCCTTGGTGCCGAAAGCTGAGATCGCTGGAGAAATGGGTGAATTACAGATCGGCTTGATTGCCCGTCTCATGTCCCAGGCATTGAGAAAACTAACCGGCGTTATCAGCAAATCAAATACCTGTGCAGTTTTCATTAATCAAATACGCTACAAAATCGGGGTTATCTATGGTTCACCAGAAACAACACCTGGAGGTATGGCGCTTAAGTTTCACTCGTCAATCCGATGTGATATTAGACGGATCGCCACAATTAAGAAAGGTGATACAATGATCGGCTCGAGAACAAGGGTTAGAGTAGTGAAGAATAAACTCGCGCCACCTTTTAAGAAAGTAGAATTCGATATTATTTACGGAGAAGGGATCTCCAGACATGGTGAATTAGTCGACATCGGCGTGGATATGAAAATTATCCAGAAAGCAGGTTCCTGGTATTCGTACGGCGATGAACGAATTGGTCAAGGACGAGATGCCGTTATTGAATTACTGAAAACAGACAGCGACATAGCTCACAAAATTGAACAAAAAATACGCGAAGAGATGAAGCCTGAACGAACAACCAAACGTGAAGATAAGCAAGATCGAACCTCAGAAAAAAAATAAGCAACGTTGTTCCATATTTATCGACGGTGAATTCAGAGTTGGATTAACCAAGGAAATCATCGTTCGATTTAACCTGCACGAAGGCATTGAGATCACCGACCGAGAATTCGATGAAATTTTGCACCAGGCGGAAAAAGGAAAAATCGCAAATAGAGCATTTAGACTACTCCATTTTCGTGAAAGGTCGGTTGAGGAACTCAGGGCCAGACTAATCCGTATTGGCTTTGATAATCAACTCGTTGAGGAACTGGTCGATGAATTGATCGCTGACAAAACTCTTGATGATGACCGGTTTGCCAATGCCTTTGTAAATGACTATACAAACCTGAAACCAAGGGGAAACAGATTCATCATAAACGAATTGAATAAGAAAGGTATTGCAAAAGAGATAATAGCAAAGCTGGTAAGCACGAGGGATGAAAGAAAGATGATAAGACAGTATGTCAAAAAAAAAGCAAGCAGTTTGGACATCAATAACCCCAAAGAACGTCAAAGACTTGTCCGTCGCTTACTGACGCGAGGGTTCACCCCAGACATTGTATATGAAATTATTAGAGAATGGTAATCGCGGGCAGAAGCCCGCTCCCACATATTGTGGGAAAGCCCTTCTGGGCTTGACAATTTTTCAATCACAGGAATCACAATAGTGTCCGGTAAATTCCCAACGAGGAAGGATAAAGGGAGAGGGAAGAAACAATGACTAGCAACGAACTGCGAACAAGCTTCTTAGAATTCTTCAAAGCTAAGGACCATACTATTGTTCCTTCAATGTCCCTTATACCAAAGGATGATCCAAGCCTCCTTTTTACCAACGCGGGCATGGTTCAGTTCAAACCTCTGTGGACCGGAGCCATCCCACTGCCTTATCGACGCGCAACAAGTGTCCAAAAATGTCTGAGAACACCGGATTTAGATAATGTCGGAAAAACCCGACGTCATCTTACCTTTTTTGAAATGTTGGGGAATTTCTCATTTGGCGATTATTTTAAGGAAGAAGCCATTACCTGGGCTTGGGAGTATTTACTCGAGGTATTGTCAATCGATCAGAGCAAACTGTATGTCTCAGTTTATAAAGACGATGACGATGCATACAATGTTTGGCATAAGAAAATAGGTCTAAAACCAGAGAGGATTTTTCGCCTCGGAGAAGAACATAATTTCTGGGGACCAGCGGGGAATTCTGGACCATGTGGACCTTGCTCAGAGATCTTTTATGACTTAGGTGAAAAGTTTTCTTGTGGCCAAAAAACCTGTGCTCCAGGATGCGATTGCGATCGTTTTCCTGAAATCTGGAATCTAGTTTTTCCACAGTTTGACCAAAAAGTAAGCGGTAAACAGCTACCATTAAAGAACCGTGGCATAGATACAGGCATGGGTTTTGAACGCCTTGCTACAGTCATCCAGAACAAGAATTCGCTCTTCACAACTGATCTTTTCTGCCCTATTGTTGAAGATATAAGCAGAATTAGAAAAGTGAAATATGGCAAAAAGAAGGATCTGGATATAATAATAAATGTCATCGCTGATCATGTCAGGGCATTAGTCTTTGCAATTGCTGACGGCATTATTCCCTCAAATGAAGAACGTGGATACGTACTTCGAAGAATTTTGAGGAGAGCTGTAAGACTATCAAGGAATTTAGGCGAGGAAGAGGTTTTTCTCTATAGATTAGTCCCAAGGATCGTAGAGCTGTATCAGAATGCTTATCCAGATATAACTGAACGAAGAGAAGAGATTACTCTTGTCATAAAGTCAGAAGAAGAAAGGTTTCTTACCACCCTGGAAAAGGGACTACATCAATTTGAGCAAATATGCAAAACCCGCAATTCCATTTCCGGAGAAGAAGCTTTTAAACTCTATGACACGTACGGATTCCCCATTGAATTGACTCAAGAAATCGCCAAGGAAAAAGGTATTAATGTCGATAAAAAAGGGTTCATGGCTATGCTTGAACAAGCCCGAGAAACCTCAAAAGCCGAGGCAAAATTTACACCCAAGGGCGAGTGGATCGTTTTAAGCGACGAAAAGGGTGTGTTTATTGGCTATGACGCCATTGAAAAAGAAACTGAAATAATAAAATTCAATGCGTATGAAAAAACCCTTGAGGTCGTGCTGAAAGAATCGCCATTTTATGCTGAAGCTGGAGGACAGATAGGCGACCGAGGTGAGATTGTCAGCGAAACCTACAAACTGAAAGTCCAAGATACCTATTCTTTTCAAGGTATGATTGTATGCCATTGCAAACTCACTCAAGGTAAATTCACGCCTGGTAAAGTTGTTGCCAAGGTAGATTTAAAGACACGCAAAGAAAGTGCGCGTGCGCATACAGCAACCCACCTACTCCATGCTGCGCTCAGGAAAATCCTTGGCGAACATGCCCGTCAAGAGGGCTCGTTTGTTGAACCAGGAAGGTTTCGTTTTGACTTTACGCACTTTAAGCCGTTGAGCGACGATGAAATCAGTGCCATTGAAAATTTAGTAAACGAAAAGGTCCTGGACAATATACCCATAGAAAAATTCAATACGACATTGGAAAAGGCAAAGCGACTCGGTGCAATGGCGATATTCGGCGAGAAATACGGGGATAAAGTCAGAGTCGTTAAGATCAATGATTTCTCAATTGAACTCTGCGCCGGGATCCATCTTGACAATACCGGAGAAATGGGTTTGTTCAAAATTATCTCCCAGGAAGCGGCAGCTGCTGGTATACGTAGGGTAGAAGCGATTGTTGGCTTGAAGCTCTTTGAGGAATTACGTAAGAACGAAATAATACTTAAGGAAATCGCAAATCTGGTCGGCGGGAAGAATATTGATTTGGTTAGGTGGGTTTCTGACTCGCTACAGAAATTCAAGGAAACAGAAAAATCATACCGGAAAACCCTTACTGAACTGGCACGCAGTGAGGCAATGGTTCTGCTTGCTAAAATGTGGGAGGAAAAAAGCAATTTTGTCGCAAAAGAACTCAGAAATTATGGGGGTCAGGGAATGCGTCTGGTAGCTGATTTAATAAGAGAAAAAGCCAACAATGCAGCGGGTTTTTTCTATGAAAAAACAAAGGGTAAAATCAACTTCTTAATATTTGTCGGCGATGAATTAGTAAAAAAATACCCGGCTGACAAGCTCCTCAAAGATGTCAGCAAAATCCTTGCTGGCGGCGGCGGTGGTCGACCCCACATGGCAGAAGGTGGCGGTGGCGACCCAAAAAAGGTCGCAAAAGCAATTGATTTCCTGAAAAACAAAATCAAGTAGTCCCCTGATTTATCAGGTATGAAAACGGCAAGCAGCCCAATGAATCGAGCAACTACACGTTCCACGCTGAACCACGCTAATGTAGTCCCCCTGATCCTTCAACTGCGTTCAGGACAGGTTTATCAGGCATGAATATAGCAAGCAACTACAAAGTGCGGGTAAATAACCTCTTGAAAATTCATTAAATTTATGTAGAATTAAGAAAAAGGAGGAAAACATGAAAAAAATTCTTATTGTTATTGCAATGCTGCTGTTTGTCGTGGCAGCGGAAGCCAAACGTTCTAGGTCATTAGTTGAAGTTGAGCCAAAAGCCAGCCTTTATATCGGAAGTGTACGTTTCGGAATTGGCTGTGACGTAATATTCAACCCCTTGAAAACAGTGGGGTTTCGCTTTAGTGGCACAGAACTCAGCTTTGGCGACGATCAAACCCAACTCTACTTGAATGTTTCGTTTCTTAATAGCTCGCTCGACGCACTCATCTATTTTCCCATGCGCGGGATGCAACCCTATGTACACACCGGGATTGGAATTCTTATATTAGATACTGACCCTGGTGACTCAAACACATTTTTCACAATCCGCGGCGGTTTGGGTTTAAATTATCCATGGAGCCGGGGGACTAATCTCTTTATCGAACCCGGTGTTATTATCACCGACCCAGGTGACTGGGGTGATACGGATGTCATCTTTCGTCTTTCTGTCGGAGCAAGGTTTGGTGTTTTGAAATGATCGAAGAAACGGTCATTTCAAAGGCCATAATTGAGTCTTATATCAAGGATTTACTTGCCTCAGTTGAAAGCGATGTTATAATCGGTGGTGCTGGACCGTCTGGACTCTGCGCTGGGTATTATCTGGCGCAAAAAGGGTTTCGCACCCTACTTTTTGAACGAGGACTCAAGCTTGGTGGTGGTTTGCCAGGCGGCGGTATCATGTTTAACCGAATCGTGGTGCAAGATGCGGCAAAGTCTATGCTCGATGAATTCGGTATTAGCTACCAAGAATACCAACCCGGCTATTACGTCGCCAATTCATTAGAAACAACCGCCTGCTTGACCAATAAAGCGATAAAGGCAGGTCTTCGGATCTATAATCTGATTTCTATTGAAGATGTCATTGTCCGCGAAAAGAGTGTGAATGGAGTAGTTATCAACTGGTCGAGTGTTGAATTAGCAAAGCTTCACATCGACCCATTATCTTTCAAGTCCAAGATAGTGATCGATGCAACTGGTCACCCGTGCGAGATAGCTCGTATCGTCGAAAGGAAAAGTGGCGGTAAACTGCTCACACCTTCAGGAAAAATCGAGGGTGAAAAGTCCATGTGGGCAGAGGTTGCTGAACAATTAACTATGGAAAATACTAAGGAGGTCTTTCCAAATCTATATGTTACTGGCATGGCGGCAAATGCCGTGTTCGGCGGGCCAAGGATGGGACCGATTTTTGGCGGCATGCTATTGTCAGGTAAGAAAGTCGCTGAAATAGTGATTGATAAGCTTTGAATCCAGGACGAGCCTAAAGCCTCTGCTCCGTTAGTATGATAAAAAAATGAAGTTGGGAAGATACGAGGATAAGAAGAAAAAGGGGAAATCAAAAGGTACTAAATGGAAGATAGGTTTGGGTTTGGATGCTGGAACAAAACCGATCAAGACATTTACTCTTCGAGCGAAGTCGAGAAGTAAACGTATCATTCAATGCGAACCATGACTCTACCAAGAGTTAACGACACGTTCTGCTTGAATATAACTCAAGAAAGGGAAATCAAAAGGACGAAGTTAAGAAAATACGAAGATATGAGGATAAGGAAAAAAAAGAAATCAAGTTGATGCCAATCCGGAGTAGGGCGTTCACGCCCGTAAAGAAAGCGTGTTACCTTCAACTACACCAACCAAGTTAAAAGAAAAACGGGGAATAACAAAGTATTTTGAAAACCTGAGTTTGTTTTCAAGAAATGCCCGATTATTCCTTATCGGAACATTCTTTATGGGTATGGGGTTTTCTGGTTTTATGTTGCTTTTCAACCTCTACCTAAAAGAAATGGGTTTTCTGGAAAGCCGGATCGGCAACATAATAACTGCAACAACGCTGGGGACACTTATAATGGCATTGCCTGCTTCAGTATTGATTAGAAAGGTCCCGATAAAACGTATCCTCTTAATTGTCACACCGATTGCAACATTTTCCTACCTAATCCAAGTAAGTACATTAACTTATCATTTGATTATCACCGGTGGATTTATGGCTGGTTTAGCTGCGGCTTTCTCATGGGTTGCCTCCGCACCATTTTTCATGCGGAATAGCACCAAAAAAGAAAGGCCTTATCTGTTCAGCATGCAGTTCGCACTCTGGCTCGTTGCCGGCATCATCGGTAGTCTCTTAGCTGGTTTTCTTCCAGGCATTATTGAGCGTTCAGGTACTGTACCCTATCTTGCATACAGATACACATTGTATATTTTTGCTTCTCTGGTATTAGTCGCGCTATTACCCTATTCCCTGATTAAAGAAAAACCCATCGGCAAAGTAGATAAAATGAAAATTCACTCGTGGCGACTTACTCTAAAATTATTTTTGCCTGGCTTGGTTGTCGGCATTGGAGCAGGTTTAAGTATCCCTTTTCTAAATCTTTATTTTAAGAACGTATTCCAGACCGCAACCAGCTACATCGGCATACTTTATAGCGGCCAACAGTTTCTTATGATAACAGGTCTGCTAATTGCACCAGTCATTGCAGAAAGAATAGGCAAGATAAGGACCGTTGTCATTTCACAGTTAGTATCAATACCATTTTTAGTAGTTCTGGGGCTAACAACTAATTTTATTTTAGCAATTATAGCATTTCTTGTTCGAGCAGCACTAATGAATATGGCACAGCCTTTATTCACCAATTTTGCAATGGAGAAAGTGAAACACGAGGAGCAAGCGTTTACAAATGCTTTGCTTGTAATAGCCTGGACTGCGGGGTGGGGAGCTAGCGCCAGTGTGGGCGGGTTTCTCATTGAGCGTTTTTCTTACACAATACCCTTTTTATTGACAAGCGTACTTTATTTGATCTCAACAGTAATAATATTTGCCTTTTTCAGAAAGGATAGGTAGTATCCTGATTCCTCGCTCCCTTTCCCATGATTGAAAAACATTGTTTGATGAATCAAACGACTCCCCTGATTGAAAAACATTGTTTGATGAATCAAACGACTACATAATAATTTCAGCGCGATGACTGGTAAATCGATTTTTCAATCCTCGATATAACTCAATTCTTTATCGAATTTCCAGTCTTTGTCAAAAAAACCGGCTGCTTTCACACCACCCCATCCGTATTTAAGCACTGACTTATCATAAACAAGAAAATCAGGTAAACCGGCACCCGCATAAAGTGTTGAGAATAGACCGATAAGTTTTTCTGCTGGTTTTGTGGTTGCCGAATATAATAATATGAATTTCTCAGGGTTTAAAGGATTGGGGCATATTTCCACAAGACACAGATCCCCCCTTATTGTATCTCTATCAACAATTACTCTACCTTTTTCAATATGAAGAGGTAATCTGTAGCTAATCCATTTGAGAATAGAGTTAGTTACAGGATTTCCAAAGAGAATGAGATTGTAATTTTCAATAATCTTCTTAGTGATTTCAGTATCAGGAAGCACCTCAACAAAGCCATTTGCCCGGTACCACCAGGCATAGGATTGTGATCGTGCATGATGAAGGTTGTTCTCGGTTGATTTTGAATCACCGAGAGTTCCGTAGACAAGAACAAAAGGCTCAAAGTAGGCTTTTTTTATAGGACCATAGCCTCCTGCGCTCTTTTCAGAGTGAGCTCCGGTTGCCCAGAAAAATCCGTCACCATCTCTTTTAAAGGAAAGCTCACATGGTTCTCTATATTCAAACGTGATGTGCTGACGATTTATAATAAGATTAACAATACCGGGTGATATAAAATTGTCATTTAAGATCAGGGTAAAGGTGTTTACATTTGTTTCATTCACGACAATCTCGCACGTATCGGTTTGCTTTGACAATCTATCATTCTCAAGTATTTTCTGTGCGACATGTTCGATTTCAATCAAGCCATCGTAATAAATATTGTTGAGTTCATCGATCCTCACCCAGTATGCTTTATTTGAATGATCGATATTTGAGGTTTTAAATATCACTTTTTCCGGGTAGGGATTGCGCACCTTGCTCTTCAGAAAATCCATAAGCTCTTTTGAGTCCACACAGTCAGTACCTGGCGTGGAATCTATATTCCACCAGTGGCCCTTGCCTTCAACCTCGTTGTATTTATAGTCATAGCCAAGATTGGTCAGGTATTTGCAGAACATCCTTGCCTGAATCGGTGGAACATTGTCATCTGCACCCCCCTGCAAAAGATATATCGGTAGATTGAGCGCGTTTTCCAAGAATAAAAGCGGATTGTCTTGTCGCAATACCATATCGCGATACTTTATCAGATCCGGATGCGCAAAGAGCTCACTTTTTTGAAGAAACCACGGGACATAAAGCTGAAAGCTCGTCCATCCAGCAGAAGGCGCTATCGCCGCGAAGATATCTGGATGGGTCATACCAATATGCCAGACACCATGACCACCCATAGAATGTCCAGTTAAATAGATTCGGTTAGTATCGATCTTAAAATTTTTCTTTATCTCTTCTAAAACCTCAAGAAAATCGAGTCTGCCCCAGTCCTGCCAGTCAAAACCAAATCTGCGCCGATTGGTCGGCGCAACGATAAAAGCCCAATCTTTTTGTGTATAGGCTTTCACCTGACCTCTTGCCTTAACACCAGCTCCATGACAAGTCATTATGAGAGCATAAGATGAGTCTTCATTATAGTTTTCTGGTGGCAGAATCGCATAGTATTGGCATGAATTGTCTATACTGGAGATAAAAGTCTTAACATATGATTCATCTCTATTCTTCACTTTAATCCAGAAATCTTCTTGTGTAGAAAAAGTGTCGAAGGAAGCCGTTATCGTTATTAGAATACTATCCTTTTCCTTTTCTGTTTCTATTTTAGTTCCTGATTCAATGTTTAGTGGTATTTTAATTACTGCGAAGGGCATTATATTAATGATTGTTTGTGTCTTTGTTTTAATGTTCACACCTGCTATTTTGAGTTCGATATCAGACAGCTGCTGGTTTGTCGTATTGACGATTGGTATTCCCAACCAGACACTAACAGATTCACCCCTTATAAAATCGGGTGCAGTGATATCTTTAGGTATCACCATTAAAGGACCTGGTACTGGGATAATTCTAAATGTAAATTCGTGGACCTCAAAACCACTGAGCTTTACTATTATCCTATTCTTCCCCTTCTTTAGAAGAACCGGGACCTGCAAGAATCCATCGCCATAGCGATCACCAGGGAATGTCACGCCGTTTAGGATGAACGAAGAGACCCTTTTTGCGACAACCAATGCTCTCCTCGTGCTGTCATTAGTAAACTCACCGTAGGCGTAAGCACCACAGAGAACTCCGGCAGCGCCATAATAATCCTGTATAGTATCCCATAGAACATTTTCGTATTCAATTTCAACTTCACCGTTGTCAGATTCTATTGTTTGCCACGCGACTTTACCGCCCTGCACGAGAAGACTTGGATATATCGCCCTTTTATCTGGCTCAAAATCCTCAAGAAGTCTAATGTTTTCCTCAACGCCGATGACCCCCTCTCTCATCCCTATTGAAAAAGGACCCAGGTACTGCCACTGGTCTATTGTAATTGTATCGTTAATACCAGGAATAAATGAAAGATTATTTATGAGAAGCAATAGAATAATATGATAATTCATATGACTGTATAATGATTATAATTAGTGCTTGCATCAAGTCAATACTAATTTCAGAAACTTGGACACATATCTTTATCCCTTGATTTTGAATTTATCAAATGAACTCCTCACCTTTGTCCTCTCCTCAGAGAGGAGAGGAAAGTGACCAATTACTACACCCTCTCCTTTTTCAAGGGAGAGGGCAGGGGTGAGGGTTTCCTTAATGTCTATTAAACAATCTATCCAGGTTTCTGTAATAAGGTTATCTAATAACCATGATATCTATTGGAGTAGAGCCTTTGGCTAACGGGAGAAGATGAAATCAGGAAGCTACGAGGTTAAGAAGTTCAGAGGTTCTGAACCTCACATCTTCAAAACTTCGAGATATACTGGTCGTTTGATTATTGAGTCTTGACTTAAGTGTGTTTTTTGCTAACATTCTTATAGGTGGAGGTGAGTATGAGAAAATACTTTACAGGACTTTGCTTATCCATTTGTTTTGTTATGGCATCGAATACAGGACAAATAAAAGGGAAAGTGATTGATCAAGACGGCGAAGCTTTAATTGGCGTGAATGTCGTCATTGAAAAAACAGAATTGGGTGCGGCCACTGATTTGGAAGGCGAATTCATCGTGCCTTTTGTGCCGGTGGGTATTCATACAATAACCGCGTCATATCTTGGTTATAACACTGTATCGCAGATCAATGTCGTCGTAGTTTCTGGCCAGACAGTTTTGGTCCATTTTACGTTGACCACTGCAGTGATTACCATGGAACCAATAATTGTTAGTGCGGAAAAACCGATGGTCATTAAAACGCAAACGCAAACGCAAAGGGCTATAACTGGCGAGGAGATTGATATGATGCCGATAAGCGACATCAATGAAATCATCACACTGCAAGCAGGTGTATCAACCAGCGAGAGAGGAATTCATATAAGGGGCGGTAGGGACACAGAAATCGCCTACTACATTGATGGGATACTCACGAAGGCACCACATTATGGTCATCAGTCTGTGAAGATAAACAAACAGGCAGTTGAAGAAATTGCAATAACTACTGGGGGCTTTGATGCAGAATATGGCGAAGCTCTTTCAGGGATCGTCAACATCGTAACACGTGAAGGTTCTGCGAAGCCAAGTGGCAGATTCCGTTATACGACCGACGAGATCTTCGTATCGGACAAGCTAAACTACGGGTATAATCTTTATGAAATAACTCTCGGTGGTGGTGCGCTAGACAAATCTCGCTTTAGATATTTTGTCTCTGGTGAAGTACTAATAACTGATGCATTTGAAGCGGCAAAATACAAGATCTGTTCTGAAAGATTCGACTACAAGTTAGATGGGAAATTGTCCTATCGCTTGCCTGGTGCAAAAGGCAAGGTTACTTTTTCCGGCTTTTATTCCCGTGAACAGTTTGCACATTATAAAGACATCTGGGGAAACCTCAGTTTCATATACAATCTTGACCGTAATACCTCAGAAAGCCTGAAGAACTATCTTGCCAGTGTAACTTTCAATTATATGTTAACAGAAAATACTGTTTTAGAGACGAAATTAGGCTATACAAAATCAACGCGATTTTACGCAGTAAGAGATCTCGAAGCTGAAGCAGCTGCGGATCGAAGATGGTATGATGACTACATTTTCAAAGCCAACCACTTCCCCGAATTGTTAATGGGAACGGAAGATGATTCCTTGGCAAAAGTTTATCTGATTGATTCCATGATGACTTATTACGAGCAATGGAGTAGAAGCAATGCTGCAAGTTTAAGAAATAACCCGTTTGGAGCAACTGGTTTTTATTATACTGTGGGCGATAACAGGCTCTGGAGGTACTTATATAGCCGTGACTATCAGGGAATTTTTTCTATCACAAAGGCTATTGCTAAAGTGCATGAAGTAAAGACCGGACTTAGTTTGATATCTCAAAATGTGGGTTGGTTTGACAATAACCTACCCTGGGTAAGAATCCCTTTCTGGGATATCTATGAAAAAAATCCTCTGAAAATAGCGGCTTATTTGCAAGATAGAATAGATTTTGAAGGCATCATTTGTCGAATCGGTCTTCGATTTGACTACTTCGATTCAAAGGCAAGCGGCTTGAACAACCCTTCAGATATGGACGACACAACTATGTCTTTCTACCCGGCTAAATGGCGTTTTTCTCCCCGTCTCGGATTTTCAATGCCCATTACCGAAAGATCGAAACTGAGGTTCAATTATGGACATTTCTTCCAGACCCCCACAGCACACAACCTATATCGTTCAACCAACCCGGTTGTTGTCTGGTTACTGCTCCATAGATATAACTCAGTCCTTGGCAACCCTGACCTTACTGTTGAGAAAACAATTGCTTATGAATTAGGTTATGAGAATCAGATATCTGACGTCTTTGCCTTTGGTTTTGTCGCATATTACAAAGATATCTTTGACCTCATCCAAACACGTAGGATACTATCCCAACCCTATCCTTATTATCAAGTAATGAATGTCGACTATGGTAATGTAAAGGGCTTTGAATTCACTATCAAAAAAAGGCTCTTAGATTACTGGCGCTTTGACCTGTCCTACACGCTGCAATTTGCCAGAGGTACAGCCTCTCATGCATGGGAACATTATTATGATGTTTATGTCGGCGGTCCAGATCCGAGAACGGGTGAATATGCTTTACCACGAATTGATTTCTGGCTGGCCTTTGATGAACGACATATTGTAAATTCAAGCTTTGGTATTAGGCTCCCTGATGATTTTTTTCTTAGACCACTGAACGATTTTTCCACAAATTTCATAATCTCATATCATTCAGGATTCCCTTATACGCCTACAGATTCAAAAGGTAAGGCTCTCGGAGACCAGAATTCTGCACGTCTGCCAGGATATATTAATGTTGATGCAAATATTGTAAAGAATATATCGATTATGGGCGTAAAATTCTCTTTGTTCACTCAAATCTATAATCTGTTTGATACAGAACAGGTTATTTCAGTCTACTCCTCAACTGGCAAGCCCGATGATGATGGTGGAGAGCTGTCCATACAGGTCCAGGATTTCTCGCCAATATCTCTTTCGAGCGCATATTACACACCTCAAGCAGACTACAACCATGATGGACTGAATTCGTCTCCAGAATTATGTGGAGAATATATAGATGCACGTCGTGTCTATTATAATAACCCATATAACTGGAAACAAGGATTTCGGATACGGGCAGGTATCGGGTTTCAATTCTAGGAAACGCGGATCAAGGGGTAAAAATCTGTGTGAATCCGTGTCGTAATCCGCGTACATCCGTGTTTCAGCTTTTGGCTGAAAAAAAAACCCGGCAGCGACCTACTCTCCCATGCCGTCGCCAGCACAGTACCATCGGCCCAGATGGGCTTAACTTCTCTGTTCGGAATGGGAAGAGGTGTATCCCCATCGGTATAACCACCGGGAAATGCTCAAACTCCAAGAACCAAAACCCAAGTCCCAATTTGGAGTTTGGAATTTGGGATTTGGAACTTGTAATAAGATGGCGGAAGATCATCCAAATCGCTCGACTGATTAGTACCACTCAGCTCAATACATTACTGTACTTACACTTATGGCCTATCAAACCTGTCATCTACAGGTAGTCTTGTGGTTCATCCACGGTTGCCCGTTTCAGAAC
>JAUWLY010000300.1 GCA_030613445.1 Candidatus Stahliibacteriota bacterium
CAGGTGGCGTCCTCCACCGTACGAGCACGAGACGCGCAGACTACCATTTGAAATACTGACTGGCAATGCCTGGATAAAACAAGCACTGGATAAGAATCACTCGGTTACCTCGATAAAAAAGCGATGGCAAATGGAATTATATCGCTTCAAGCGAAAACGGCGGAAATATCTACTCTATTAAGACTGGTAAGCAAGAACCAAGTTCCAAGAACCAAGTTCCAAGAGCCAAGGTCCAAGGGAGTAATGGTGAAACGGAGCGTAAGGAGTAGGGTGTTGTATGGCGTAGGGCGCTGTAGTTGGCTGATTTATCAGACATTGCCCGATGAATCGGGCGACTACAAGAGCGTCCCAGTGAAATATGCTTTGCATTTCATCCCGCTGAATGATTAACATTTTACGGGACAGGCGGGATAAATAAGGAGTAGGGTGTATGGCGTAGGGCGTGGTGGAAAAAAAAACTGGATTCCCTGGTTAAACCAGAGAATGACAATGTGGTATTAGGGAAGCGAGCGGGAAAAGAGCGTCCCAGTGAAATATGCTTTGCATTTCATCCCGCTGAATGATTAACATTTTACGGGACAGGCGGGATAAATAGGGAGTAGGGTGTAATGCGTCAATTACTTAATAACTTAATTACTCAGTTACTGCTTTACTCAAGAGAGTAAAAGAATGAATGCGGTATTGTTATCAGCAGGCATAGGAGAGAGGATGAGGCCAATAACTGAACGTATACCAAAACCTTTGCTATTAATCGTTGATTTCCGAATGATAGATTACAATATCGCACGGCTTTTTGATGCCGGTGTAAAACAGATCGGCATAAACCTTTTTCACAAAGCAGGTACAATCGAGGAATATTTGAAAAAGTCTTCAAAGAATCTACATATCATAACTGAGCCGACATTAAAAGGGACTGGTGGAGCCCTCGTGAATTTCAAGGATTTCATGGGTGGTGACTTCATTTATTCCTCCTGCGATGTATTGACTGATATTGACCTTGCTGAAGTGGTTGAGTTTCACCAGACACGCAAACCTGCAGCAACCCTTGTTTTGCGCAATAACGAGGGGGCTAATATTATCGGTATAGATGATGAGTATAGAATAAAGAAGATCATTGATAACGGCAATGATACATTCTATGATTTTGCCGGTATTGCAGTTTTTTCAGAACGTGTTTTTTCGTATTTACCTAAAAAAGAAACATTTAGCATTGTCGAAGTTTGGACCCGGATGCTTGAAAATGGCGAACAGCTTCTGGGTTTACCCAAGAAGATGAGTTGGTACAATATTAACTCACCAGAAACATATTGGAAGATTCACTATGATTTACTCATTAATAAAGTCGTTCTTGGTGGGCATGGTTTTGATTCATCTTTCTACATAGACCCGACAAGTCAGGTTGCAACAACAGCACTAGATGGTTTTGTAAGTATTGGCCCGAATTGCACAATATCTGATCAGGTAAGTTTGACCAATACGGTTGTTTTTGGCAACACCACAATTCAAGACGGGAAATACTCGAATTGCCTATTGTCGGATATGTTCTGTATTGAGATCAACCATGAATAGGGAGAGAAATGGAATATAAGATTATTGACAAAATAGACATCGGTGGTTCGGATAGGATTTGCTACCGCTGCAAAAAAGGTAAAGAATCCTATATATTACTCTGGGATAAGGACCTTGAGCATCATTTGAAAATGCAGAAGCATCTCTTTAGCAAAGGAGTTAGCGTTCCGGAAATACACTGGGTAGAGAAAGAATCGTGTCTTATACTCATGGAAGATCTGGGGGATGATTCTTTATTCAAATTATCGAGGAAGAGAAGAGCCCTTATTTCACACTATCGCGCTGCTATCAAAGCACTTGTGAAACTTCAAGTTGACGGTTATGATGATGCACCTATTAAGGACCACTATGATAAGGCACATATCAAATGGGAGCAACAGTACTTCAAAGAACATTTTCTCGATCAATGCTGCAATATTCCACGGAAAAATATAAAGAAGCTCGACGAGGATTTTGAGAAACTAACTGAAGAATTACTGAAAGCTATAGAGCCATGGTGCAATTTCTTCATGCATCGAGATTACCAGTCCCAGAATATTTTCATAAAAGACCGCAAAGCTAAGATCATTGATTATCAGGCTGCCCGGATAGGTCCGCTCACATATGATTTAGCCGCACTATTGAAGGACAGCTACGTGAATATTACGCCAAAGATGGAGAAGAAACTATTCTGTTATTACTTTGAGTGCCTTAAGAAAAAACACATCAAATTTAAAAAACGGCAGTTTTTGTACGCTTATACATTGACTGCTCTGCAAAGAAACATGCAAGCCCTTGGCGCATTCGCCAATCTGTGGTTGAATAAAAATAAGGTGCATTTTAAAGAATATATCCCCAGGGGTTTGGAATTACTTCGAGCGGGTTTGGAAAAGACAGATTATCAAGAACTCTATGATTGCGTGATGAGCCCCCAGGTCACTGAAGCGTGTCTTTCCAACGATTAGATAAGTACCTTAGCACGTGCATTACAGAGAAGAAAATCCCCGGTATCGTATGCTGGGTTGGTTCCAGTAAGAAAACCTTGTTTTTTGAAGCCCGTGGGTTTGCACAGTTAATTCCTGGTAAAGCAAAAATCAATAAGAACACGGTGTTTGATCTTGCTTCAATAACCAAACCGTTAGCTACTGCTCTTTCGATAATGCTTCTTTATGAAAGAAAACAATTGAGGCTATATGATAAGGTGGCGACATTTCTATTGATGCCTCCATCCTGTGCTACTGGGAAGAAGACAATCAAACAGCTTCTTACGCATACTGCAGGGTTACCAGCTTGGTTTCCGCTCTATCTGTTACCTAAAGAAGAGCGATTACAGTATTTGGCGACCGCAAAAAACAAGAGCAATGGGGTTGCCTATTCTTGCCTTGGTTATATACTCTTAGGCATGATCGTAGAAAAAATAACAAACCTGCGTCTCGATAGTTTTTGTAAAAAGTATATCTTTAGACCCTCGGGGTTGAGTAATACAATGTTCGGTCCGATTAAGAAGAAGAACGTTGCGGCTACTGAATTCGGTAATAAGTATGAAGAGCAGATCGCAGCACAGTATGGCAAGACCAAGCGGATTAAGTGGCGTAACTACGTGCTCAAGGGTGAAGTTCATGACGGGAATTCATTCTACGGTTTTAATGGTGTGTCAGGTAATGCTGGACTTTTCTCGACTGCTCAGGAATTGGTAAAACTCGTACGTATGTTTATTGCCGGCAGTATAGTCAATATGAAAACAATGAAGATGATGATACGGGCTCAAACAACTGGTAAAGAAAAACGCGGACTTGGTTGGATAGTAGACCCGTTTCCTGGTCTTGTTTCAAACCGATCTTTCTATCACAGTGGTTTTACCGGAACTATGTGTCTTATTGACCCGGTCAAGGACAGGATCATAGTATTTCTTTCTAATGCCGTGCACCCGCTAGTGCGTTCTGAACTCATGCAGGAAGTAAGGCGGCAGCTTGTTGAAATCACGGTAAAAGCTACGGCATGATAATTCAATTAATGAACAAAAAATAACCTATTGCCAAGCCAGCCCCATCCCAGAACAAATCCTTCCATGAAAAATGGTTCTTCTTCTTTTTGTCATATATTTCTTTGCTAATACCGATGAGGGCAGTCGCTGATACTGAATACACCTTTGCCCTGGCTGCATCGATATTTCCATAACTGGTACATAAATGGAAGGTCAAGGACGGGATCGCTGCACATGCTGTGAGGTGGTAGAATTTATCTTCAGAAAACCA
>JAUWLY010000289.1 GCA_030613445.1 Candidatus Stahliibacteriota bacterium
AGAAGTTTATCGAGGGATTTCATAAACGCCATTATCATGCCATGAGCGGAACTTTGACGCGTAAAAGACCGTGTTCGTACACTGCTTTTGCCTTATCTGCCTCAACCGGGTGGTAAAAGGAAAGATATTTTGCATAGTTGACATCGTCAGCTTCGGCATAGAGAATTAGACACCTTGTATTCACTTTCAATTTGATGCTTTCCTTAGTAGCTCCAGGAAGAGAGATTTCAATGGTCAAGATATTCTCCTCCTCATCAATATACGTACAGACATCCGGCTCAACCTTATGTCGAACTGCAACCATAAATCACCTCCACGAAATTTTCCCAAATCTTAGATTTGGTTAAAAATTTCAGTGTCCTCGTTGCTTCGCAGAAGCAGCGGGACTTCCTTAATCCCGCCCACACCTATGTATAGGTGTGGGATTCAGTGTCCTTTGACCATGTATTATGCAATTCCCATGCCCAATTTTGGAAAGAATCATATGAAATATCAAGATGTATTCTTGTTATCACACTTAGATAGGAAAAAAATATCCCACAGTGGGTAAGTTTTGACATATAGACCGTTATAATCGTTTAAAACGTTAATACCGTTTAGAACGTTCTAAGCGTTAACGAACTTTGATAATATGTGTTCCCGCGTGAAAATGTTTGCGGCGAGAGAAGAATGTTGTTCTCAATTACTCCTTAAATTCATAATAGTTGATATGCAGAATATCTTCCAGTGGCTTTTTGGGAATATGCATTTTACCCGAAGCATCACGATATGATCTGATGCTATCTGCTGATTCTTCAACAATAGGTTCTTCTGCTGGATAGCCCAAGGCAATGATGGAAAAAATATTCAACCTTTCAGGTATCTTCAAGATTTTTTTTAATGTCTTTTGACTA
Organism: Candidatus Stahliibacteriota bacterium; assembly: GCA_030613445.1. Lineage (GTDB taxonomy): Bacteria > Hydrothermota > Tepidihabitantia > SM23-42 > SM23-42 > JAUVZL01. Next base: position 894 of record JAUWLY010000289.1, read on the forward strand.
TTAATTGAACCTATCCAGCAGCTGCCAATGCCATAAGACCAAGCAGAAAGGAGTATATTCTGACAACAGGCACCAAGGCTAGCCAGACAAGACCACTCATCACTGTACTTCTTAGACATAAGTAGCACAATATATGCCACTGGGGTTTTACTGTTTTCGGGTGCGCCGCCAAGCCATTCAAGATGGTCAAAAACATTATTTGTTGATTCCCTGCCATGTATTATTAGAAATTCCCAAGGCTGTAAATTACCCGGACTTGGCGTAAATCGTGCATCATCGCAGATTTGTTTTAGGATTACCAAAGAAATTTCTTCTTGTTTGTATTTTCGTATCGATCGTCTCGTCTGGATCAACGCATGGATATCAGTATCTGTAGTGTCTGTACAGAATAGAAACATTGGCATCAGGAAAAAAATCACCTAACTTTTATCACTTTTTGGACAATTCTATTGTCGATCTCTATAAAGTAGATCCCAGGTGCAAGGTGAGCGGCATCGACCTCTCTTCCTGTAACATCGAAAAGTTTGCTAGGTATATCTTTTGGCAAACGCATAGAGCCACTTATGATGGTTGGGAATAGTATACCCTGATGCATCGGTCTGCGTACTTCTTCGTATACACCGGTGAGTGGACCGATCTGCAAAGAACACGCCAAGGTCTTTTCGTATTCGCCAGTATTCCAGGCAAGTCGTAGATCAAAATGAACCCAGTTATTAGGTACTGCTGAAGTACTACAAGCAATGACAAATGGGTCACTGCTGTTTGCTGCCTGGGCAAGCCTTATCACATCGCCGTAATAGCCCGTTGAATCGATCACGCTGAGGTCCTGGCAGCTCGTGCTCAGATAACCGCACAAACCAAATGCCGTATCAACGACCGCTTTGTTCTGGAGCGCGATCTCCAGTCCAGCCGTCTCGCCGGGGTTGAGCACACCGTCATTGTTTGCGCCGGGCATTGTGTCGTGCACTGTAATTCCGAATATGACTGGAAAAAATCCACTGACCTCCATAAGGTACAGCTCAGCATTGAGCATATTCTGACAGATTCCAACGATTTCTGAGGTATCATTCAAGCCACCCCAGTAATCTGGACCGAGCTCGGGCACTAACCCGAAGATCTTGTAAGTCACAGAATCACACCATGCCCAATCGCCCAGCTCACCATTGCATGGATAGCCGTATGCCTCCGAGGAATTACCCCAATCCAGAAACCCGTAGAGCAGACTTTCTTCACGGCATATCGTATAGTATTCCAGAGTATCGTTCCACGGATAACTATTAATGTATGAAAAAGGAATGAGCAGGACGTCACCGGGCGAATGATGGTTGTGCCAGGCGCGGAACTGACGCGCATCGACAAAATCAATGACCGCCTGGGTCTCGGGTTCAGAAGCAGGTGCCGTACCGCGATAGTTCCAGGCTGTTGGATTGGGACTGGAACCAACATCGTCATACCCCCACTTGTACGGGTAATTGCGATTGAGGTCTACGCCGTATGAACCGCCAGAATTTAATCTTCGGTTCTTGCGCCACATCATTGATGAATAAGTTTCATTGAAAACATAACCGTCAGGATTCATCACCGGGATGAAATATATCTGGCGATTCTCAACGAGCCATTGGATTTCCGGATCTGATGCATAATTTTCACAAAGATGTGTCATGTCGCTCATGCATACTGATACACCAATAGGTTCGTAGGCATGCATCGCGCCGCAGAACAAAACCTCTGGTCTACCGTTATTAATAGTAGGACTGTTTGAGACCTTGACCACGTAAAGCGCACGGTCTTCAATTGAACGCGTTGGCAAGGAATCAACTTTGACCAATCCTGGATATTGTGACTGCAAATCAAGAATCGCCTGTCTTACTTCAGCATATAGATAGTAGTTGCCAAATACACCGCCCCTGCCGTCACTGCGAAGTTCCTTGTAATATCTGGCGATATCTTTGATCAATACTTCGTATTCAAAGCCAGAAGTTCTGAGCGTTTCAAGATACCCGGACTCCACAACCGCCTCAAGATATCCGCCCGACTTTTGCTTGAGCACGGAGATTTCTGGCATCTGGATAAGCTGTGCTAGTTGGTCGTAGTTCTGATAATATATCTTCACGCGTGAGAAGCTTTCCTCAGCTGAACCCAAAAGAAAAAACCCGTAGAGAAGCAAAACAATTCTCCTTACGAGTTTGATGTTATCAATATACATACAATACTAGTGTATTAAGACAGAGCCGCGTGTCAAGTTTTATCTTGATCTTACCTAAGAAGGGTGATCGCTCCCCCCTCTTAGTTTCTTTCTTTTGAATGTGCTCCTTGTGATTATTTCAATAGTACAAGTTTTATCTGCTCTTCATCGTGTCCAACTGATATCCTTATGAAATAGACCCCTGATGTTACGCTGCCACCAGTATCGTCCTTTCTATCCCAGGTTAGCGTGTATGAACCCGGTGCTAAACGTGAAGACACGAGTGCCCTTATCTCTCGACCAGCTGCGTCAAAGATTGTGCACCTGGCCTGGCCTGGCTGTCCCAATTGGAAAGAGATTACAGCAGAACCTGCGCATGGATTAGGCGAAACACTCACATTAAAGCTCTTGTCAACCAGATCCTGTGGTCTTTCTTGAGCTCCCACGACGTGGAAACCGACGACCTTAGCGATCGCCCCTGGACAGGTAACTCAAGTGCCATACTGGAGTAGGTTTATCCATAGTTCGCCGGTGTTCGGGTCGAATTCAACACCCCTGATATTACTGCTGTCATTACTTGGATGACAGTATCTGAAGAAATCCAGTACCGAACAATCTTGCGGGTCAAATTTGAATACACCAGTGCTGTCGAGCAAGCTGCTGCTATTGAAAAAGGTGAAGACATTGAGCAAAAATGGACCTTCACCATCAACCTCAGGATGCCAGGTAAGACACCGTGGTCCATACCAGGCTGAAGTTATCGGATGGTTCATCTGACGGATGACATTACCGAGCGTATCCACACAATAGATATAGCCCTGAGCACCGCCTGCACTACGACGGTCAGAAAGATAGAGTTCTCTATTTTCCTCATCCCATGCCAGACCTGCAGGATAGTCATTAGCCGGACTGCTAAACCAACGCAG
>JAUWLY010000265.1 GCA_030613445.1 Candidatus Stahliibacteriota bacterium
CTCAATTCATATTCATCTCCTTTGTTCATTTTGGTTACCTTGGAGATGACCTCACCCATAGACGCGAAGATGCGGTGAAAAATACCCTGCGGTGTTTCTTCTTTTCTTTCAATCCTAATACTGGAATTCGGCTGGAGACAAACCAGGGCATAGTTTGAAAACTGGATTTCACATTCTGAATCGTCACCAGTTGTGACAATATCATTGACATGAAGTGAAGCGTTGAGAACCGCGGCATATTTTGTTCCTTCCCGGTCAATGGTCGCGGTACCGACAAGAAACGAAACCTTTGCTGGAATGTCAGCGTTTAGAATAAACAATGTTAATGCACTCAATATTAAATTCATTTTTCTCCTCGCTTTCTGCTATGTTTATCTATATATACTTCCCAAAGATCTGAATAATTCTTGACGTCAATTTTTTTGATTTTCTTATCCTCATAAATATATTTCTCAAACTTTCTAAAACGTTTTAGTTCATAGAACCGCTGCCAGAAGATAAGCGGGTAACCTATGATGATCGCATAGGGTAAGAGAAACCATGAACTGTAACCCATGGCCATCGAAATTGTTAGGAAGAATAAACTAGCATAAAATTTAGTGATACTTAGGTGGTCAGGAACAGCAACGCAGAGCGCTTGCCGGCGCATGAATATGGAATAGAGAAGTGCTAAGATACCAAGGATTTGGATAAATGGATAGAAGTGGATGCGGCTGCTTTGCCACCACGCAAGGGTCGCACAGCCGATGACCAGAGATGAGTAAAAGAGGAGTGCAAACGGAGCGCGCAAGTACCATTTGTACTGATCCAAAGGTAGAAATCCACTTTGAAAAAAAAGATGTTTTTCATAATATTCCACACATAGCCATAAGACTAATATCATCGTGTAAATGTAGGTAAGAAACCAATTGTTAAAGGGCTTGAAGAAATTGTAGAAAAACAGTCCTGAATAAAGAAAGATAAAACCAACCCAAACAAGTCTCAGCCAGTTGATCTTTATTCTATTCGCCATGACCAGAACTCATTTTGTAGAACATATCAAATAGATAAATACCATATTCGTCAGGTAAGAGCACATTATTGTTCTTTTTTAGTTTACCCCAGATTTCGTATTCTTTTTCTTCATTCAACTCTTGTATCTGTTTTTTATTCATAACCATTTTGCTGAATTTCATTTCACAAACTACGCTATTCAATATCTCTTCGAGGGTAATTGAATCGCTACTGATATTATTAATGAATAAGCCCTGAGCATAGAGGATTATATTTACTCCTTCATTTAAAGAGACCGTGGAAAGGATGTATGCCTTGAGATTTTTTTGTTCAAGATAGGTTTTTTGGCTTACAGTTTGCTCAACCTTGTCTTTGAATTCTTTGATCTTTCCATATAGCGAACTATCCATTTCAACCTTGAGCGCGGTCATGGTTGTGTCAGCTAATCCGCGGTCTTGAATGAAGAAATTTATTCTTGTTGGAGCGATATCGAGCAAGCTGTTTTCGATTATCCAAAGGACATCACTTCTTTGTTTTACCAAAGAAATCTGTGTTTCGTCAGCAATCGCCAGCGTATCTTTATCTTTGCGTAAAATCGCAAATCTTATACCTTCATAATTTGTTATAGCATAACCCATTGATTTAGGCACCAAGAAGTAGTTGATATTATCAGTCCAGAATGTGAGTGAGTCGGCGATCACAAAATCAATGCCGGTTTCATTGAGAAGCTCGTAAAAACCCAATCTGCCAAGGATCACGGACATGAATGGTGGATTGGTTTTGAGATGACCGACCTTAAGGCCTGGAAGAGCTTTTATACCGGCGAGGATCGGTTGATCTTGGTAAATGTCATTGTATAAAGACGATACATACAGCACTTCAATACTTTCAACATCCGGGGCATATTTTTTGGGGCAGTTGAATAATAGTGGGAATACCAGCAAAAAGAGATAACGTAATCTCATAGTCTCAAGTATAACTACAGATTTCCCAATGTCAAGTAACTGTCATAAGCACTGAATTCCAATTTATAAACCCAAAGCAAAGTCGAAATTCAAATGCCTGGAATTTAAATTTTTCTGAAAAAACGCCCAATTCTTTAAGCAGGAAATTTTATTCTACCCGATAAATCGGGTGATTACATGGGGTACAGAGGTGTAGTTGTTTGATTTATCAAACAGAGCCCGATAAATCGGGCGACTACATGGGGTACAGAGGTATAGTTGTTTGATTTATCAAACAGAGCCCGATAAATCAGGTGATTACATGGGGTACGGAGGTATAGTTGTTTGATTTATCAAACAGAGCCCGATAAATCGGGCGACTACTACTTTTTATCAATGCAGTGATTCGAAATAAGCGATTCGATATCGATATTGCATAACCAGTTATCTTCCACGTCAGTAGTTAAATCCCGGTATTTTGAGAATCCAATCCCTAACCATTGATAAATAACCACCCTGCTTTCTTCATCCGTATTTGCTTCAAGTGTGATAAGGTCATCGAGTCCATCATTATCAATGTCCTGGAGCGTAAAATCTATAAAGGACTTAAGATTCTTTGAACTGGTGTATATTGGATAAAGGTTAGTACCGTTCCACTTATACAGGAGAAGTCTATTACCAGTTTTGTCAAGGCTGTTGATTTTGCAGGCACCAATACAGACCTCTGGGATTGAGTCGCAGTCGATATCAGCAGTCAGGATTTTCCATGGTCTATTTTTTATATCCTGGATGCAGCATTCAGGGATAATACTTTCTGGGGTAAATTTGAACTGACTTATGAAATCACCAAATTCGCCATTAACCTTTCCTACGATCGCAAAAAGACGGCACGTATTTGCATCTTTGATAAAACAACAATCTTTGATCTCCAAATGTTCGTTAATATTAACCGTATCAATCAGCATGCCGCTTGAGTCATACATTTCAATGGAAGTTCGGGTGACAAGTATCGTCTTTCTGTTGAAACCCGCATGCATGATCGGTGTATCAATGGATAATACACAACTTGAGTCAGTGATGAAAAGTTGGTTCTTTGTTTTAAGGAATACGGCATTATACTTTTTCGATATCACGTTTATCTTTTGAGCGATCAGTTCAAAGACGCTGTCTTGCGCCAAACGTGGTTGAAAGTCCTGGAGTAGTACTGGATGGAAACAAATAGAGTCAATGCGCCCTTTTTTGAAGATACACGAAAAGACGCCGCTTTGCCTTTGATATAATTTATGTTGGTCAAAGATAAAGTTGCCCAGACTATACAGGATGACCCGGTTGTTGTAGTACTCAATACTCTGCAAAACATGAGGATGGTGTCCAATAATCAGGTCAGCTCCGGCATTAATAAGGGTGTGTGCCCATGTTACTTGATGACTTCTTGGAAGGTGTTCGTACTCAGTACCCCAGTGCAAAGACACAACAATATAATCAACGGTTTGCCTTATCTTTAGAATAAGTTCAACGAGTTGTTCCAGGTTTGCCTGGGCAGGACCGGGTTTTGATATCGGCCAGATCATATCCTTTAATGGAATCCCAACACTCGCAAGAAATGCAAACTTCAATCCGTTCATCTTGATGAAAAGCGGAGCCTGGGCTTCAGCCTGGTCCTTGCCAGCGCCGATCACATAGAGATTATTTTTCTCGATCAGTTGTTTTGTATCGAGGCAGGCTTTTTCGCCCCAGTCGATTATGTGGTTGTTTGCCAGTGAAAAGAGATTAAAGCCCGCATCCTGTACACCGGAGAAGTAACTCGTGTCGGCTCGGAAACAGTATATTTTCCCAGTTGATTGACCGACTGCCGATACTGGACATTCTAAGTTGCAAAAAGCCAAATCGAAATCATTTATGAATTCACTAATATGCTCAAATGGATAATCTACGCTATTACTCTGGATACTCGCCCGAATACCCCGGTCTAATAGGATATCACCGACTGCGCAAAAATTTACACGTGCCTGCGTTGGATTTTGACTGCATATAAACAAGGCAAATAACGTGGCAGACGTTCCCACGGGGGTTTACTGTTCTGGAAAATCTTGCAGAAATTCTCCGATGTATTTTTCTGCGTCTTCGAGGTCTTGTTCATTAACCAGGACCTCACCCCAGCCGCCTTTCATGATCTTGGGTAGGCCGTCAAGCCAGGTCGTTTCAAAACGTCTTATCATGGCGTTGATACCTTTACCTTTTAGCATCTCCCGTAAGGTAATTGCGGTGAATTCATCGGGCGCTAAGTATGCAGATTTAAGCATGCATTATTATACGGTAATCACCAGACATGTCAACTTTCCAGATCTCTTGACGTACGATTACCCAATTGACTATGCAAATCTATTGTTTATAATCTAACAATGAAGCAGGCAGTGGCTGTTATCATAAGAAAAGGTGATAAGTTCTTGTTGATCAAGCGGG
>JAUWLY010000185.1 GCA_030613445.1 Candidatus Stahliibacteriota bacterium
CCTGTATGAAGGTAACAGGAGAGATCTTTTCTTTTCAAAAAAAAGAGAAAAGAAGCCGAAGAGGCAAGATACCAAAAGTATCCAAACTTTCAGGCAAAAGGACTGTTACCGGACAGAACTCTGGAGAGCTTTATACAAAAAAGCACCGACGGGGCAATTCCTAATCATAAGGTGAGTCCTTACAGAGTTTACTTAAAGAGCTATTTCCTAATTTTTAGGAAGAATCTCTCAGGTAAAAAGACAGAGTAAGAGTAAGAGAGTAATATAATTATTTTTTTATTCTGTCTTTTTATTCACTAAAAAATACAATGTTATATTTTTATTAAAGTGAATATTTTTCCAAAAAGTAAAACAAGTATTATAGGAATGATTTAATATTAAATTTAAAAAAGAAACCTAGCTTGTACATTAGGGAGATAGCTGAAATTTTGGATATTAATCGAGGTATAGTATCGAGGATTAAAGTGTGAGAAAGAACCGTTGTACTGGCTCAACAATTCGGTATCTTTTTCTAACTTTTCGTAAAGGGTTTAATAATTAAATCCCCATGTCACGTAGATGATTGGATAAATAAGAGCGGGGCAGAGATCAAGAAGTCTGGTAGATATAATTTAAACTTCCTTTTACGTGGTTTATTTTAGCTGTATAAAAGAGTGTAAGTTTATTAGATATTTATTATCTAACTGCTTACAAATTTATTGTATTTTTTTTCGTTTGACTATTTAAAAAGGTAAATGATTATGTCTATAACAAATTTTAGTCAGGGATCTATTGGCTGGAAATTTCAAACATTTCGAAGAGATATATTAACAGGTTTTTTGGATGATCTAGTTGAGCACAAAGGTACTGGATTTTCAAACAATGAATGCGATGAGGTTAAAAAAATTTTAGAAAAATTAACAAATTACTATACTGCAGTACCATTAAAAAACATTTGGAAGCATTACAATAAATTCTCAAAAATATACTCAGAGTGGAATAAACATATTGGAAATCATGATACTGCTAAGAAAAATAGAGATAGCAATTTACTTAAACTTCGAAAAATAAGATATAAAATTGGTAAAAAATCAAGGAAAATTGGTCGGATAGTTGATACAGAAGCTGATCTAAAATTTATAGATGCACAATATGAAGCAATGAATAATCTTGTTAAGGCTTTTCCTGAAATATTTAAAAACCTTAGTAAAGCTTTAGTAAAAATCTTAACCAAGCTTGATAAATTAAATTCGGCTTATTAGAGATGTTTTCTTTAATTATAATTGTTTTATTTTTTTGAAGGAGAACTTATTTACTTTTTTCGTAAGGATTGAAACCTAACAATAGCATGCAACAGAAATTACACGCTTCCAGTTCGGGAGAAAATAGTAGGGTCAAACTTTATTCTTGACAGTTCATTTAAAGTATTTTGTCAACAATAAAGATTTGACCCCAGTAATTTGACATGACCCCAGTAATTTGACTCGACACTTCGTAAACATGGAAAAAGTTAGGTGGAACCACAGCTTACTAGGGGAAAGGAGGAGAACAATGAAGACTTTATTTGAAAAACTAGAACATCGCCGCGGCAAATACTTCGTAGGTCGGCAAAAGGAAAAGAAGATTTTTAAGAAACTTCTAAAAACATCGCACCTAGACTACAACATCTTAGTAATTTATGGTCCTGGTGGCCGGGGTAAGAGTTGGCTTTTGGATGAGCTTAGGGATATCTGTCATGAGCGCAAAACTCTAGCAGGTCATGTGAGTATTGAAGAGAAAGGATCAGTCGTTGATATCTTAAGCGAATTTCGAGCTCAGATAGATCCTAGGCAAAGGCGGTGGTCTTCGTTCCGTGAGTTTGATAATCTATTGAATCGTTGGTGGTTAGCTCAAGCAAAATTGAGAGGACCAGAAAAAGTGGTAAAAGGAAGAGAAAGATTAGCTACTAAGGTAAACTCAGGACTCATTAAAGAAGTTGCAGAGCTAGCTGTTCAGGGAGCTATTGGGAGTGTGGTAGGAGGAGCAATTGCCGGTCCAATAGGAATCGGCATAGGAGCGATTACCAGCCTTGCTTTGGAAGGTCTTCAGTCAACTGTTCAAACTTTATTGGAACGAGGACTAACGATTGAAGAGGCAAGACTCATTTTGACCATTTTGGACGCCCTTATGACAAAGTTTGTCGAAACTGTAAACAAGTTAGCACATGTTCAACGCATAATATTAATGTTTGACTCCTTTGAGCATAGGTCACCAGAATTAGATACATGGATTCGAACCAAATTCCTTCCCCTATTAAACCCAGACAAAATAGTAGTGATTATCGCTGGACATGATAGATTAGATAGACGTGAGTGGTATAAACCGTATCTTGTCCTTCACCAAATTGAGTTAAAAGCGTTTAATTTTCTGGAGACAAAGAGGTACTTGAGGCTTCGAGGTATTTCGGCTGGCCCGGAGCAGGAACGAATTTACAGGAAAACCAAAGGCTTACCTCTGGGGGTAGCTGTGTGGGCAGATGTACGAATAAGGGACAATAAGACAAGCTCAATCCCTGAGGCTAATGCCGCAACAAATGTTACGACTGTTGTAGTAGAATGGTTGTTACAAGGCATATCAAAGGAGTTGGGGGACACAATACGGGTCTGTTCAGTACCACGCATATTGAATGAGGAGATCATAACCACTTTGTTTGGGGAGAGGCTGTCATTACAGCTATTTGACCAGTTGTTGGGCTATGGATCACTGTTTCGAACCTGTGCTGAAGGTTTATCCATGCATGAAGATGTACGGCCATTTTTTGTAACTAATCTTCGATGGAGAACTCCTGAGCGCTATAGGGCTATACATGAGTGTATGGCAACCTATTATAACAGAAAGTTGCAAGAGCTTGAAGCTAAAAGGGGTATCTTTGACGCCATATGGAAAATCGTATTGATTGAAAAGCTGTATCATGAATTTGTACTCAGTCTAGAGCGAGGATTGCACGAACTCGACCATAGGATTGAAGTTCTACGAACAACCTATCATTTATCACTGGCTAAATCTATAATTAGCGAAGTAGAAAAGTTTCTGACAGATTTGGAATTGCCTAAAGCTCTACGCCTCTGGCTAGATTACTACAAGGGATTGTTATTTTATGATGAAGGTGATTGGTTAAAAGTGAAACAACAGTTTGCTCATGTCCTGGACGTAATAGATGAGGATAACTCAGCTCTTAAATCACGGGTGCTGTCTGACTTGGGTATATTGTATTTTAATCAAGGTAGTATAGAGAAAGCCGAAAATTGTTATAGGAAATGCCGAATGATAATGGAGCAACTGCAAGACGAGGTTAGTCTTGCGCGTGTAGTGGCTTACTTGGGGGCTAATATCTACAGGATAAAGGGTGATTTGGACAAAGCTCTTAATCTCTACATGGAAAGTTTATCTCTGTTCAGAAAACAATCTGACAACTTTGGAATCGGAAGAGTATCGTTAGATATAGGTAATATCTATAGACTTAGAGGTCGATTTTCGGAAGCTCTAAAATACTGCCAAGACAGCTTAAATATCTTTAATAAATTGGGTAATGACTACGAGAGAGGTAGAGCTTTGTATACAATTGGTAGAGTACTTATGTCTCAAGGGCTATTAGATCCGGCACTTAATTATCACCTACAGGCATTAGAATTATTGCGAGCAGTTAATGCACCATTTGGAATTGGTATAGCTTTGCGGAATATAGGAGATGTTTATCGATTGCAAAGATGTTTGCAAGATGCTTTTAAAGCTTATAACGCTAGTTTGAATATTTTCTCGAAATTGGGCATGGAGATGGAATTTGCACGAGTGCAGGGAGATCTTGGCACTTTGCATGTTGATATGGGAGATATAACGAAAGCTAAAGAGTATTATGCGCAGTGTATGGAACTTAAAGAAAAGCTAGGCGATGAATATGGCATAGGAATTACTTCCTACTATCTTGGTAAACTATACTTTGGACAAGGAATGTGGCACAAGGCTCGTGAGAAGTTTGATAAGAGCCTTGAGATCATGAATAAACATGGAAATTCGCAAAAACAAGGAGAAATACTGATCGAGTTGTGTAAGCTTGATATGCATGAAGATGAATCTCTGTTTCAACAACATTTAAGGCAAGCTATATCTTTGGCGGGAGAGTATGTTTTTCACGATCAATTGGCCGAATTGAATTACTTGAATGGAATCCTATTGATCAAGGTTAGCAAGTTCATCGAGGCATACCATGCATTCGGAGCTGCATTGATTAATGCAGCAAGACATTCAGCTTCGAAGTTGGAAGCTATCTTTGCAAAAATTAAGAATACGATTCAAAGCTTGGCAGATGATCTGATAGTGCTTCCTCAAATGACTGAGTTAAGCAGATATCTTATTAGTTTTCTCCAAGAGCAAGAGTTTGGCATTTCTCACCCAGCGATAGTGATTTCCCTTGAAGAAATTCAAAGAGATTTGGTAAATAAAGCAATAACACTAAGACAATCGAAGTTGACAAAGGTGTTAAGCGAAGTAGATCAAATCATGGAACAGGCAACCCAAAAAAAAGTTTTTCCAGGAGCAGCAGTATGGGTCGCCTGGTGTAACGAAACAATAAAGTGTTCTGCATATGGGCAGACTGCAGATAGAAAATATGATACCTACAGTCCAATGCTGGTTACCACGAAGACACTCTATGATTTAGCGTCTTTGACCAAAGTGGTTGCAACCACCCCAGCTATTATACACTTGGTAGATCAGAGACAACTTAGATTCGAAGATCCTGTCTCAAAATATATACCAAAATTTGGGACTGATCCACAAAAGGCTTCGGTGACAATCTGGCATCTTCTTACCCATACTTCAGGGCTACCAGTTCATGTTAAGCTGTACGAACACTATCGAGGCAGAGACAAAATGCTTGAGGCCATTTGCCAACAAAATCTGTTATTCCAGCCTGGTACCCAATATTTGTACTCCGATCTAGGGTTTGCCTTGCTGGGAGAAGTTGTAAGTGCAATAAGCTCGCTCAAACTTAATGAGTACGCTCACAGGTACCTATTTGAACCATTAGCCATGAAAGATACAATGTTTAACCCCCCAAAAGAAGTGTTGGGTCGAATTGCACCTACTGAGTATGTGAAGTGGAGAGGAGGACTTGTACATGGCCAAGTTCACGATGCGAATGCTTGGGCCATGGATGGTGTCGCAGGACATGCTGGTCTATTCTCAACTGTTGAAGATTTGGCAAGGTTTTGTAAAATGCTTCTTGGGTTCGGTGAATACAGTAGTAAAAGAGTACTTAAGCTCAATAGTGTTGTTGCAATGACATCACAGCAAAACATAGGTCCTATTCAATCCTGTGGTATAAGCTGGATGCAAAACATTTCACATTTTATGGGGAAGTTAGCTAATAACGATACTTTCGGTCATACCGGTTTTACCGGAACCTCGATTGTGATCAATCCTAGACAAGGTTTGGCTATTATTCTCCTGTCAAACCGAGTTTGTCCTACACGGGATGGACCTGAGATTACTCCTTATAGGCAAAGATTAGCAGACGTACTTGCAAAACTTTGATAACTTTACAGTATTTAATTTACTCTATAGTGCTAGGTTATCAGTGCCACCGCTTCGCGTAACAGACGATTCGCTCTTGAGGTTGAAACGACATTCGCCTCTAGCTGAGGACATCACAAACGATTAAAACATTAATTTAAATAACATTTAAACTTATAATATGTGACAGGGGACTGTGACAGGGGACGGTTCTTTGACACATTTTTATAAGTTAAAGGTTTTGAAACTTGACTCCTTATTCCGACTCAAAAAAGTTGAGGACATGAATAGAATAGGTCTACGTATTAAGAAAGAGCTACTTTGAGGCTTCAGAAGAAATAGGGTAAGCTAAAGAAGCTGATTTGCTCTATAGCTTACCCTGTTTTTATTGCATTTTTTATCCTTCAATTTTTTCCCAAATCTACCTTCATTCCAGAGAGTTCTTTCTGCACTTCTGAGAAACGCAAGGAATAGTATTCCCGATTTTGCTGATTTACTGTGGTTATAGTATTATGTATCTCTTTGGTATTCTCTAAGATCTGCCGATAGCCTTCTTTCTGGGCAATTACTATCTCCTGCATAAATC
>JAUWLY010000094.1 GCA_030613445.1 Candidatus Stahliibacteriota bacterium
TGCGCAATTACCCGCATCAAAGGTGCGCGGCTACAAACCCGGAAGGTTTTCCTTCAACGTACCTGGTGGCAGATGTGAACAATGTGAAGGCGACGGCTTGCTGCGCATTGAAATGCACTTCTTGCCTGATGTTCACATCACGTGTGATGCCTGTCATGGTAAACGTTTTAATCAAGAAACTCTGGATATCAGATATAAAGGGAAAAATATCAGCGATATACTGAATATGTCGATAAATGAAGCACGTGAGTTCTTTCAAAATATCCCGAGGATCAAAAGAAAACTCAAACTCCTGCACGATGTAGGTTTGGGATATATCAAACTTGGACAATCTGCAACGACCTTATCAGGTGGCGAAGCGCAGCGTATAAAATTGTCAAAAGAGTTGAGCAAAATCGCAACTGGCAAAACCCTATATCTCCTTGATGAACCTACAACCGGACTACATTTTGAAGATGTCAAGCTCCTTTTGCGCGTCTTGAACCGTTTAGTTGATAAGGGCAATACTGTGATCGTTATTGAGCATAATTTAGAGGTCATTAAGTGCGCCGACTGGATTATTGACCTTGGGCCTGAGGGCGGTGATCATGGCGGTGAGATCGTGTGTCAAGGAACTCCTGAACTTATAGCTTCTGTAAAAAAATCATATACTGGCAAATTCCTGAAAAGAATGGTGCCCGAATAGAATGTTGGGCCAATAGGTTGACCAAGAACTAGGAAATTTGTAGGAGTAGAGCCTTTAGGCTCGTTAACGGGCGTACGTTTCGTCCCGAGCTCAACATCGAGGGAAACGTCCTACTCCCTATTCTCGATCTGCCTGTCAAAATTCGAGTCCATTAAGCACGATTTTTGTGCACTAATCATGGATTCTATGCATTAGAACAGTTTTTACCTCCAAATTACATTGATTTCTCTGGCACATTTCTTGCATATTAAAGATTGTAATTGTGCTTTGTGCACATTTTATGATTTTTCAGAAAATGAGCCGCGTGATCACGCCGCTATATTGAAAAACTAGGAGGTAATATGCAAAGCATGGGTCTAATCTTTATGGTTTGCCAGCTGACTTATCTGGGCAATTTTAACATGAGCGCCAATTATATACGTATCAGGCCTAAAGAACGAGAAGATGAGACGCTGTTACATGGTAGAACTACGATCAGTCTTTTTGGCGGCCCGATCGTTAAATTTACTGAAATCAATGATGATTTCGCGGTTCTTGTCGGCGGTCGCGGCGGACTGATCATAAACCATGCGTTTAGCATTGGGGGTGGTGGCTATGGTCTGGTAAATAATATCATGGTTGATAACATACCGCCCGGCCAAAACTATTTCCTGGAATTTGGTTATGGAGGACTGGTCTTGGAATACATATTGCGATCAAGAAAACTCCTTCATCTCAGTGTACACACGCTCATTGGTGGCGGTAGTCTCTGTTATCGCGATGACTGGTATGAACCCTGGGATGATGATGCCTTCTTTGTTGCTGAACCAGGTTTGGATTTGATGTTGAATGTAACAAAGTGTTTTCGGATCGGCATTGGTGGTTCTTACCGTTTTGTTGCTGGCGTCGGTTTAGATGGACTCACAAATGATGATGTGAGCGGCGCAACTGCTGGATTAACATTTAAATTCGGCAGGTTCTAACCAAAGCGGGTAGATTTTCCTCGTCAATACATAATACATTTTGTCCATCTCTGTCATCAGTCTTTTATCCTTCGAGTAACCCCGCACTTTTGCAAAAGTGCGGGGGCATCGAGAAGTTCCTTAAATAATCATAATGAATTTCAAAGATGTGGGTAAACCTTAGGTTTCTACCCTTGACTTTCGACTCTTTTTTCATAGAATTTAATTATGCGTCTTGTTACCAACGAAGAGATGAAAAAAATAGACAAGTGGTCAATCAAGACCCTTGGTATACCTGGTTGTGTTTTAATGGAAAATGCTGGCCGCGGTTGTGTAAATGTCCTTGAAGAGTATTTTGACCTTGAAAATATTGCGGTATTAATCGTCTGCGGTAAGGGCAATAATGGTGGTGATGGTTTTGTCATTGCCCGACATTTGCAAAACCGAGGGTCGTTTGTCAAAATAATCCTTATTGGTCGTGGCAAAAGTCTGAAGGGCGACGCATTGCTAAATTATAAACTTGCCCGGCATGCAAAGATCGAAATCCACGAAACAGTTGAGATCCCAAGGATCAAGAGAATCTTGAGTTCATTCAACCCAGATATTATTGTTGACGCTATTTTTGGTACTGGATTTGAAGGACCGACAAAAGGGATGTATACTCGTTTGATCAATATGATTAATAATACTGAAAAGTTTGTGCTCTCAGTTGATATCCCTTCAGGCATTCATGGTAATGACGGTCAATTTATCAAGACCTGCATTATTGCCGACGCCACAGCAACGATGTGCTTGCCTAAACGCGGCAATTATTTGTACCCGGGTCGGGAATTGTGCGGTGATTTGTATATCGTTGATATCGGCGTACCGTACAGGTTGATCAATGACGGGTTTCCCCAAGTAATCGAATTTGATGACATATATCACTTGATGCCACCCCGACCGCCAGATGGCAATAAGGGAACTTTTGGTAATGTCCTGATCATTGCCGGAGCCCGGGGTTTTTCAGGTGCCGCAGCAATGGCTGCGATATCTGCTTTAAAGGTCGGTGCTGGCCTGGTACGCCTGGCTGCACCAAAAAGCATTCTAAACGCTTTGGCAACAAAGCATTTAGAAATCGTCAAGGTACCACTTGCTGAAACCAAGGACCAAACAATCAGCCCAGACGCTGTAAATGATCTATTACCTCATCTTGAAAAAGCAGATGTTGTGGTCATTGGTCCGGGTATCACGACCAACTCAAAAACTGCGGAATTCCTGTTCAGATTCCTGCCTCAAGTCACTGTACCGCTTATTATTGATGCAGATGCTATAAATATCATTTCTAAGAATGTCAGATTCTTGAAAAAACTTAATGCACCATTTATCCTTACACCCCATCCAGGAGAACTGTCCCGGCTTATCAAACTCAGCCCACAAGAAATAAACTCAAAACGCATTGACCTGGCGTCATTATTAGCCAAGAAGTTCTCTGCTGTCCTTGTTCTCAAAGGTGCACCCACAATCATTGCATCATCGAGTAAAGAAACCTATATAAATCCGACTGGTAATTCTGGTCTTGCTTCAGCTGGTTCAGGCGATGTATTGATCGGGATGATCAGTGGTTTTCTCGCCCAAAACCTTTCATTAACTGAAGCTTCAACCCTCGGTGTCTTCTTGCATGGTCTATGTGCTGACCTGGCAATGGAGAAAAACAATGAATATTCGTTGACCGCTGAAGATCTAATAGCTTATATCCCCGATTCTATCAACTACATAGTAAGGAGAGAATTTGTAGAAGATAAAAGTGATGATTAGTCTACAACTTTGTATCATATTATTCGCCATAAACACTAGCCCGCAAAATATTTTCATTGACCGCTACACTCTTATGCCGCCCCTTGGCAACATAAAATCAATCTGCGCCACACCCTTGAATGTCTTTGCAATAAGCGATAATTATCTGCTGATATTTAACAAACCGAGCTTAAACCTGGAAACATCCATAGATTTCGACGGAGATATTGAGCTTGTAGTCTATGACCAGCAGTCCAATGACCTTTGGATCACCAGTTCTTCAAGCGTAATCAGATTCACCATCGCCACATATAGTATACGGGGATACCCGATCACCGACGACATAGAGCGCCTCGGCATTGGTCTTAACTATGTCTATCTGGATGGTTCAAAAAACTATTCATTGAACAAGCGAACTGGCAAGCTAAAATACATAACATCATTTCCTGGTAATCTAACCTGGTCCAAAAGGACTACGGATGAAGATATCAAAGCCTATAGTTTTCTCACACCCTACTATTATTTTGATGATCTCAACGAGACCCAAGCACCATTTACTAAATTTTACATAAGTGCTATCTTTGACGACGGCATAGACCTCTACGTGGGCACGAATGGCTATGGACTGTTAAGATACAACAAGGTCTCCTGGTTAAGGGACCGTATTGTTTACGGACCGTTAGATAAACAAATAAAGAAAGCAAAAAAAGTCGGCGATAAAATAGCCTTCATCTCAAACCTCGGTATATCATACCTCGAAGACACTGATAAAGCCTGGCAGTACCAGCGCTTCACCCATCAAATCGCAGATGTTCTATTCCAAGAACATAATTTCATTGTCTCCTTTGAAAACCTGATTTCCCGAACTGATGGAGGAGTACTTATCACCATCAGTAATATGGATAACAATATCCTCTGTCTTAGCAGCGATGACACACTAGTGTATATCGGTACATCATCTGGGTTATATAAAATGTATCAGGGTATGTCTAAAGTGATGCCTTTTGGGCCCTTTAAATTCGCCGTGCATTCGGTTTATCCAATGAACAATGAAATATTTGTCGGTAGTGAGACTGGCTTTTTCAAGTATGATAAAGCAAATAATGAATGGACAAAAGAACTGGGGTTTGGTGTAAAGCATATCGTAGAATTGAATAAAACACTATACCTACTTGCCACGAACAACCAAATAATACAATACAAGAAGATGAAGCAAAACCTAGACCCTGATACTACCTGGGTTCTCTTGCCATATTTTAATATCTACGATATCGCATCAGATAAGGAGGTCATCTACTGTGCCTCCTATGCTGGCATCTACTATTTTGAACCGGAAACTGACGCATATCGAGTGGTCTATAACCTGCCGCGCATTAAGTTTGATCACATCTTCGTACTTAATAACAACATCATCGCCGTATCCTCCAAAAATATCTATTCTCTGCCGATAAAGTATCGGGATTAACACTGATTACATTTTTCAAAAGATGGTAATCAATTACTATTATGTCTGAGAATAAAATAAGTTTTATTGATCATCTCGAAGAATTAAGGAAAAGAATAATATATTCGATAATCTGCATCGGCGCATTTTCAATAATCGGCTTTTTCTTTGCAAAAAATCTACTGAATATAATCATTAGCCAAGCACAACTTGAGTCGGCTTACTTCTTTACGCCGCTCGAGGCTTTTACCACACATATCAAAATAGCGATCTTCATCGGCATATTCGTATCTTTTCCATTTATCCTGTATCAAAGCTGGGCCTTTATTGGACCAGGTTTAACTAGGACTGAAAAGAAAATTTCCTTTTCCTATATGTTTTTCGGTCTTCTGTTATTTCTCACAGGAAATCTATTTGGTTATTTCATACTCATACCACTGGGCCTCAAGTTCCTCTTAGGTTTTGGCACTGAGTATCTCCAACCACTCATGAATATTAGTAAGTACATTGGTTTCATATTCTGGTGTCTTTTGGGGTCAGGCATACTTTTTCAGTTACCGCTCATGCTTTTTTTCTTAATTAAACTAGGGGTAGTTAACGTAGAAACAGTTAGAAAACACCGGCCTGAAGCGATCGTCATAATCCTCATATTATGTGCTATCATAACACCTACTGGTGATTTCTTCACCCTTTTGCTTATCACGGTTCCCTTACTTATATTATTTGAATTGAGTGTGTTTATTGCTGGAATCACTCAAAAAAGGTCGAGAAAACAAGCATAATCTGCTTTTCTCGATTAAACCATGGGCCGCGATCTAACGTCTTATTAACTGATAGGAGGTAAGATGAGATACGCGAAAATTCTAATACTTTTGCCACTGATTGCAGTATTTGTAGTCGGTTGTGCTAAAGAGAGTGACGAAGATGCAATTCAAGGTCTGCTTGAATCTTCATGGTTTGTCGGCGACGGTGCGATCCGTAGTGCTGATGACAGTACCAATGTACCTGGGAGTCAGGGTGGACCCGGATTTCTCGCTGACACGATCGGTTATGTCCGTTGGGTAAGATGGATTGAGCGCCCAGTCGAGCGCGAATTCTACATAGTCGTAAATGGTGACAGTGCTGACGTAACGATTACCGCACATTTCCATGGCGAGCCGTTTGGCTATGGCATTTTCGTAAATAATGACCCCCTTGGTCCGATATACCAGCGCGCCATCTCAGATAGTGTTATCCGCAAGGTCAAACTTTACCGAGACGATAATAGCCGCTGGCGCCTGGCAAGCCTCACGGTAGCTGATATCTACACAATTGGGACAGATAATCCTGTGACGATCACTGAACTCAGGACATGGGTCGAGAGCAGAAATTATGAATGGATCTGTAACAGTCCGGACACTTATTTTGAAAAAGATGAATTACCGATATTTTATCCTTCTGATACTGTGGAGGTTACTGTAACATGCAGTGCCCAGGATGATTCAACATGGGCTTTCCTGCACCATGGAACCGGACACCGACCAGGTCGCGGCAGACATATCCGTGAGCCGTTTTTTCGTGATGATATAACGACCTTTAGTAGAACCTGGATAATCGCTGAAGATTCTATTATTCACACACCCGCGGTGCGACACAGTGCAACCGATATCCTGGGCTGGCAAACCTTGTTTGGCGATTCAACTGCAACATACTATGCCAGGGCATGGTGCTTGCCCTATATTGTCATGGAACCGGGTGAGCAAATGCCCGACGACGAAGAATAACAACGAAAAATTATTAGAGGGGGCGCAATGCCCCCTCTATATCCATAGGGTCAAATCTTGACTATTGACAAATCCACCTCTAAAACGACTTTTAGAAAATACTCACCCCCCAACAAAATACGTTCCGAACAATAACATTGTTGCATAAAACCAAGAATTGTCAATAGTCAAGATTTGACCCCACATTTTCCTTGACTTCCTGAATTATTCATTATATAATGCCCTTAATTGTAGGAAAAAATGGGGCCGTAGCCCAGTTGGGAGAGCGCTTGACTGGCAGTCAAGAGGCCACGGGTTCGAATCCCGTCGGCTCCATAACTTAAAAAATGGAGGTATAATGAACATGATCCTAAAAGCAAGATATTTGGTTTTTGCTTTAGTAGGTTTAATTGTCATCAGTTGTGTACCTATTCAGACAACAACCAAACCGGATATTCAAAACCCCATTGTCCAACCTGCAGAAGAAAACCCTGAAGCTTTATATGCCTTTGCTCTGGAATACTACAAACAAAGCAATTTTGATGAAACGATCAATAAATGCCAGGAAGCCATAAAGATAAAACCTGATTACTATGCAGCATATATTCTTCTGGCCAAAGCTTATCGTGCCAAGCGTGACCTGGTCAATGCCGAGGCGACGTATGCCGCGGCTAAAAAAGCAGACCCTCTGGACCCAAGGGCATATGAAGGACTCGCTGCATTGTATGCGGAAACTCAACGGTATGGCGAGGCGATCGCAGAATATCAAAGTGGTTTAATGGCTGATTCCACGAGTGTCAATCTGCTCAATGGTCTCGGTTATATCTATATGAAAACAAAAGAATACGACAAAGCCCTTTCATATTATAATAAGAGCCTTAAATATGAACCAGACAATCTTTCGACCCAGTTCGCTATCGCCTCGGTCTATATTGAAAAAGATGAACCCAACAAAGCTATTTCGTATCTCGAAGAACTGGTGAAGGTGAAACCAAAAAACCTCGAAGTAAGAGCAAAACTTGCCGAGACCCTCGTTGATTTAAAGCGTTACAAAGAAGCAGCTGTGCAGTACGAGTATCTGGTAGCGCAAGAACCTGACAACTACCTGTTCAGACTCAAATCAGGACTCGTCTATCAGCGTCTGAAGCAATATACCAAAGCAGAAGTTCAATACAAAGAGGCGCAAAAACTGGAACCTAATAAAGCCTTACCTTTATTCTATCTTGCCGATCTTTATATCTCTCGGGGTAAATATGGTGCAGCAGAAAGTTATATAAAACAAGCGCAAAAAATTGAACCGAATAACCTTTATGCATATTTCTTGCTCGGTGATATCTATGAAAGAAGAGGATATGCTTCAAAGGCAGCCTGGGATAAAAACAAAGCGAAGAAGAACTGTTCAAAACTAAATGCCGCATTGAGCAGTTTACGGAGTGCAATTTCCTACTATTCCAAAGCCCGCGCTGATAGTAACTTCGGTCCCCATGCTGGCAAAGGAATTACGCGCGCTAATAAATACATAAAAGGACTCGAAGAAGATAAATGGTTCTATTGTAAATAACCATGGGGGAAATATGAAAAACAAAGGCATTTCTGGTTTTGGCGCCATCATAATGATACTCATTATACTGGTAATTGCATATGGCGCTTATCAAATCTTCCGGGTCCATCTGACCCGCAGCACAATCGCGGAAAAGGTTGCACATACTGCAAGGATTGGCTATGCAATGCGGGATAATGAAATAATCAAACAGCTTACGCAAGAAGCAAAAGAGGCTAACATTACGTTGAACCCGGATTCCATTTTCATCGATCGAACGATAACGGATTCATTGAGAATTTATGTTGCTTATGATGATTCAGCCAGTATTCTGGGATTATTCACATATTCGAAACATTTTGTTGTCGATAAGATAGAGCTGATTGAGATCAAATTCTAATGCTCCGGACGCCAGTCCTGCTGTTAAACCAGAATTATGAGCCATTAACGATATTACGCGTCAAAAGGGCGATTACATTACTGATTTTAGATAAAGTAGACCTTATAGAAAAGGTAGATGGTATCCTAATTCACACCATCAGTATTACGTACCGCGTTCCATCAGTGATCAGGCTGAAGTATTATGTCTGCATCAAACGCAAAGAAATATCATTGACCAAGAAGAATATTATCAAACGCGATAATCATCAATGTCAATACTGCGGTAAGAAAACCGGCATTATGACAACCGACCATATAATACCTAGAGCCCTCGGTGGAAGTGACACATGGGAGAACCTTGTGTGCGCGTGTCTGGAGTGCAACAACAGAAAAGGAAATCGGGTGCCAAAGGATGCTTCGATGAAACTATTTAGAAGATCGAAGAAACCGAATTATTTCACTTTCGTGTTGAATGAATTCGGTCCACCCAAAACCAAATGGCGGCCCTTTCTGTTTCAATCATAGTACTGTGTAACATTGTTAGACGTTCTTAACTTCCTGCTCTTTTTATCAATGTCGAATATGCAACAAGATATTGTAATTGAAATTCACGGTAACCGATTTTTTTCATCGCAGTACCTACTCAAAGAAAAAAACGCAACAAAAAACAGGGCTGACGTGGAAAGATTAACAAAAACCATTATCCGCAAGTATACAGAAGCGGGGTTTGCTTTCTGTCGCATCTATCCGTCGGTTATTTACAGTGACAACAGCATTGAAAAAGTGGTTCTCATGGTAGAAGAAAATAAACGAATAATGGTCGCTGATTATCTTTTTGATATCCATGGTCGTACTGATCTAGGTCCCGTACGTAAAG
>JAUWLY010000076.1 GCA_030613445.1 Candidatus Stahliibacteriota bacterium
GTTCTCTTTTGGTCTTTTTATGTTTGTCGATTATCAATTCACCATGAGCGCCGACATTTTCCGGTTTGTTCTCCCGGATGATCACAGTGATATGCGGAATTCCATATATCTTAACGGCAATGTCGGTCAATTCTTTGACCAATTGTCTTTTGCGCTCAATTTCTTCAATGGGTGGTCCTTCAACGATGATTAACGGCATGATTATTCTCCTCCAATTTGTTCAAGCAACACTCGTATTGCTTTGGTTAGTTGGCTGTCTTCACTTAAACCATCTTCTTCTGGTTTATTCTCAACATAGATATCTGGTTCAATCGGCATATTTTCAAGGTTCTCACCAGTGAGCAAGAACCAACCAGTCCCCGGGATGCGAAACCCAGAACCATCGAGCAACCTGATATTGTTTGTGCCAATGACCGCACCGAATGTTGGAACGCCAATCAGCTTACCCAATTGCAACTCCTTAAATGCAGCCGGGAAAATCTCGGCATCACTATAACAAAATTCATTTATCAAAACTACAGTCGGTTTATCCCAGCGAAACAGCGACGCATAATTCTTATCACCACCGCGTTCTTTAGAATACATATACGCTGTGCGGCGCAAAATCCCGATTATCTGTTCGCTGATATTACCGCCGCCATTATATCTAATATCTATAACAAGACCTTGTTTGTCCATTTCTTTGTACAGATCTTTTTCGAATTTCTTTAAGTTCTCACCGCCCATCGAAGCGATATAAAGATAACCAAGTTTATTATTGCTCTGTCCATGGACATAATCTTTGTTTAGCTTTACCCAGTTGTCTCTGACCAGACGAATTATTGACCAAGGTGTTTTCGGGGTTACCTTGATATTCTTTTTTTTGCCATGATGGATAATTGTAAGCATTATTTCTTTATCATTTTTGTTGCGCAGTAGTGCGTAGAAATTCTCACCCTTTTCTATTTTCTTAGCGTTAATATGAGTTATAATATCTCCTGGTCTAATATCAACATCACTTGCACCTGCCGGTGTATCAGGGATAATATCTTTTACCTTAACACCTTCTCCTTTATATGCGCTATCATAGATTATGCCAAGCGCTCCAGTAGTTTCACCGCCACCACCACTTTCCCATATGCTTAAATGAGATGCGTTCAGTTCACCGATCATCATCGACACAATATTGTGAAAATCTCGTGTCGTACGCATGTGCATGGCTAAATCTTTATACTTATGATACATTGCGTCCCAGTCAACGCCGTGAAAATCACTATCATAAAAACCATCTTTTAATGCCCACCATGCTTCTTTAAAAACCTGTTCTCGCTCTTGCCTGATGTCTATACCGATCTGCACACTAAAGCTGAGCGGTTTGGACTGGGTTGATGTGATACTTGCATTAAAGATACCGCCTGTTCCAGACAGATAATATATTTGCTTTTTGTCCTTTGAAACAGTGAATTGCCTGGGTCTTACATTGCTTTTGGTCACTTGTTTGAGTTCTTTACCAAACCAATCAACACTCCAGATATCATTACTATTCTGGTTATTAGAATAAATGGCGAATTGCTTACCATCGGGCGATTGCGCAACGATATTGTACCAACCCAGAACCCTGACTACATCATGAATGCGGTCTTCAATATCTTCAAAATCTATCTTTACAACCACATCTTTGTCGGTTGAATCAGGTGTTGCTTCTTCTAACTCATCCTCTGTTTTATCTTCATCTTCTTTGTGCAGAAAGACGTATTTCATCCAGAGATTACCAATGGCATCGCGTGATGCAAAAGCGATTCGTCTGCCATCAGAACTCCACATTGGTTTGTAATCATCATTCGGATGGTTTGAAATATTTATGGGTTCTTTGCTGCCATCAGCCAATACAACAAAGATGTCTTCGCGCCAACCCAAGACAGTCCGGCTAAATGTGAGCCATTTACTATCTGGTGACCAGTCAATCCACAGCACATCATTTTCCGGACAGATTTTGACGCTTTTCTGACCATGTTTATTCATCACGAAAAGCTCTCTTCTATTTTTGAAATAAGCAATTTTTTCTCCATCCGGTGAGAACACCGGTTTTATCTCAGTTTCTTCTGTCTCCATAAGCTTTGTTGTCGTAAAGAAAAAATCCTCATAGAACTTCGTTTCATTCTCTGGCTCGACTGTATAAATATCCATATCGCCATCAGCCATTGAGGAAAATACTAACATCTCTTTTTCAGGATGCCAGGATACCGATTTTTCAATAAAAGGCGTTTCAGTTACCCGGGTGATCTTCTCAGCCTTTCCATCTTCAAGTTGCATAACAAAAATATCACCGTGGATAATAAATGCTAATTCATCCTCATCTGGCGATAATGCAAATTCTGAAGCATCACGGGTAAAGTTGTTAAACACAAAAGGACTTTCCTTGTAATCTTCAGTCACGAAAATAGCCGGTTTTTTTCGTTCTGCCTCGACTACATTATAGGTATACAAATACCCGGCACATTCATATGCGATCAAGGTGCCGTCAAATGACATCGTAGGAAAATGAATATCTTCTTTTTCAAATGTCATTTGCTCGGTCACTTTACTCTCCATGTCCATTCTCCATATATTGCTTATATGCCTCTTTCCGCGATCGCTGAGAAAATACAGTTTTTGATCAACTGTTGAATACATGGGATATGCATCCTTGCCTGGATAATCAGTCAGTCTTTGAGAAGTTTCATCAGCGATGATCTTAACCCAGATATCAGAATTGGCGCCACCCTTATAATGCCTCCGCCACCAAGCTGAACCGCCCCTTGTGTAAAAGAAACTATCGCCTTGCGATGTAAAAAAAACATGAAAAGCAGTGAAAGAACTGATCATCTCAGGTAAACCAGCATGTATTGAAACCTTATACAAAACAGGTCGCAAAGTATGTCTGTGGCTGGTGAAAATAATATTTTTGCTGTCTGGTGTCCAACCATAAAGCACATCATAAGTAGAATAATAGGTCATGCGTTTGGCTGGGCTACTGCCGTCAGCCGCAATCACGTATATGTCGTCGCTGCCCCATTGATCGGCTTGGAAAGCAATCCACTTATTGTCTGGAGACCAGTAAGACCGACCTTCGTAACCCGAACTAACAGTTAGTCTTTCAGCTTTGCCACCTGAGACGTCAACAACCCAAATATCGCCATAACAGGAAAAGGAGATCTTCTTCGCATCTGGACTAAGTGCCGGGTATTGCGCACCCCAAACTTGATCAGCGAAAATATTAGAACACAATACAAGGACCATACAAACTATGAGTTTAATGATATTATCTTTCATGGAAACACTATACAAAAAAATCACATTTGTGTCAAGCTTGTGAAACTTTAATGGGTTTATTCGTTGATTTGCTTAACTCTTTCCAGATAATCGAGCGATTTCTTATTGTTCCCAATCTCCCGGTAGATAAATGCAAGGTTCTGCATCGCATTAATATATGTTGGGTCAATATAAAGAACCTTATTCTCAAGAGCATTGATTGCCTTGTCGTATTTCTTGAGCTTCATATAACAGACACCGAGATAAAACCACGCATATAGATCGTCATCTTTCATCTGCGTAGCGCGTTCAAAGTATTCAATCGCGGCTTTGTAATCCTGTTTTCTAATGAGGATCTCACCGGAAAAATATAAGGCGTCCAAGTCATCTGGTTTCAAGTCAAGCGTTTTCAAGAGATACAACAATGCCATGCTGTCGCTTTTCAAATAATAATATGCCATACCTGTGAAATAGTTACTGCGTGCTAAATCATCAGTCGCCTTATAAAACTTCTCGATATTTATCTGTTGCGCATCTAGCCCACCTTCCAAACCCAGACTATCTTTGATAAGCTGATCAAGTTCGTTCATTTTCTGCTGAACCCAGAACCTATTCACAGTGTGCTGAAGTACTTTGTTGGTCTCTGTCACGTTGCTAAAGAGAATCAATGCAGCATGGTTGAGAGGTATATTATAGAATTTCGCAGCATTTTCAAGATAAGTGATACTGGGTTCAAATTCCTTTGCTTCAAATAATGCCTTACCAATCAAATAATTCACATCTGGATTATCTGGGTCTAAATCCAGTGCTTTCTGGTAGACCTTGTTAGCTCCTGCCATATCCCCGAGCTTATGCAGAATTACGCCTTTGATGATCAGCACAGCAGTATCCCTGGGGTCAAGCATTTCAGCATAATCAATATTTAATAGTGCTTCATCAAACTTTTCATCATCAAAAAGTTCCCGTGCTGAAAAATAAAACGCTTGATAATAAGATGTCCCGCCTCCTCTTTTTTGCATCCACTCATGTGTCTTTAATGAATCAATACTAAATGCTTTGACCAATGCTTTTGCCGCGGCTTGCCAATTGCCAAATCCAATTTCGCTGCCACCAAGGATGGTATAGAGCTCAAAATTGATTTCTCCTTTCTCAATACCTTTCAAACATGCTGCTTTTGCACGGTCATAAGCCCGCTCATTATAATAGGCGATACGGGCAGTATTGAGTTCAACTGATGCATATACAAATGATGATAAAAACAAAATTAGCATAAATAAAAAACGTAACTTGCTCATTGATCCTCCTTCTTTCTGCTGAAGTATTGTAATGAGGATTTATTCGAGGTCAATAGCAACCATTCTTGCACGAATTCATGGAAACCAAATAGCCGTGGGCATATATAACAGGAACCGCATCCAATGCCCACGGCTTTAAGTGTGGCTTGTACCGTATAATGATATGCAAAAACTGTGAAAAATCTGTGAAATATCAAGTATTTTCGATTGCCATTATCCTAACCAAAATGTAATGAGAAGCAATACCTGCTACACAATATGCAATAGCAAGAGCCACAAATACACCAGTAAGGCCAAATAAACGAGAACCAATTAAGGCTAGCGGAATATATAATATGAACATCTGTGCTATTCTCACACCCGCAGCATGAAACGGTCTGTTGAGCACATTCATTGCCGAACCGGTGAGCATGATGACGCCCTGCAGCCCGTAACCAATCGAGACAACTCGCAGATACAGAACAATCGTTGTAATAACTGCTGGATTACTGTTAAATATCCCGGCTATTGGTCTAGCCAGAGCGGTTAAAATAATGAATACGGCAAATCCCCAGACCATTGAGAATTGTTCACTGTATGTCACGGCTTTTTTCACGCGATCATGCTTACTAGCTCCCCAGTTCTGCCCAACAAAAGGCGCAAGCACTGAGGACAACGCAACGACTACAGTCAAAGCAAAGAACTCGATACGCGAAGATACACCATACGCCGCAACTGCTTCTTTGCCGTAGGTCGATACAATCCTTGTAATTATACCAATTGCCAAGGGTACGATAATTCTTGTACCTGCTGTTGGCAATCCGATATAGAGAACCTGTTTCCAAGATTCGAAAACCTCTTTTAATTTCGGTATTACAAAGGTTATCATTTTATCCCGGAAATAGAGAACAGCCAGGGAGACCGTGAAGGTTATGGATCGTGAAATCACCGTTGCAATCGCTGCTCCTGCAATACCGAGTCTTGGGAAAGGACCAATCCCAAAAATCAACAAAGGATCCATAATGAAGTTACAGAAAACAGCAACCAGCATAATTGCGCTTGGTGTCTTCGTATCACCAGTTGCGCGTATTGCATTATTCCCCACCATCGGAACAACAACGAATGGCATGCCGAAATACCATATACGCATATACTGTCTTACCATATCAAGCATCTCACCTTTTGCGCCCAGAAGACGAAACACGGGGTCTATTGTAAACAACCCCACCACGACAAACAGAGTTACCAGAGAAATCGCGAGCACAAGACTGTCCGTGGTCAACCGCTTTACGCGATGCTGATCCCCCTCACCGATAGCACGCGAGATGATAGCAGATGCACCAATTCCAAGACCCAATGCTAGGCTATTAACGAATAGCACGATAGGAAACGTAAAACTCAGTGCGGCAAGTTCTTCAGTACCCAGTCTACTCACAAAGTAAGTGTCAACAAGGTTGAACGCGACCATGCCCACAATACCAAATGTCATGGGTATCGTCAGTTTGATGAGTAGTTTAGCAACCGAGCCTTCAATTAGACGGGCTTTATTATCCCTGGTTTTTGTTTTGCTCAATGGGATATCATGATTTGTGACTGGCGTCTTTTTCAACAATCCATATTTGATTACCTTCAGGATCTGCTATGCCACCGTAAACAAAACCTTCTTTCTCATCGATTGATGGACCGAACAAAACCTTGCCGCCACTCTTGGACACAGTATCAAAGATTTTGTCTAAGCTTGAGACAGCAATCTGGATAATAACTGAATTATTTCGCGGCTCTGTTGGAACAAGACCCATCTCTTCGGTCTTTGCAATGCCCACGATTAAGCGGTTTGACTGCCCTAACTCAGTATAGTGGTAACCTTCCTTTACTTGCAGATATATTTCCAAATTGAATACTTTCAAATACCAGCTAATTAGCACCTCATAATCAGATGCAAGGATTACCGTATTTATCAAACTGGTTTCCATCTTGCCACGCATGAAGGAGATACTATATACAAATATCAGTCAAAAGTCAAGCTGAAACCATAGAAAAATGAACAAGGGTAAGGTTTGATTTCAAGCCTTACCCTTGTCTGCAGGCGTCCTTCTTGGCTTCAACGAAGGAGGTGGGCGAGTTTCATTGAAGGGTACTATTAAGGGACTCCTTTCTAATACCTGAGTATTATGCAAAGTGCATGCCAGAAGTTTACTCGAAATTTCATGAGTTTTACAATGAAATTGCACAGATTATGAGAACAATGCATTAATTTTGTGCACAGTATGCAAAACCGAACATATTGGAGCAGGTACGTAATTGTTTGGTTTTAACCTATTTTTGAATAGGTGTATGTCTTTCAGAAATACAACAAGTACTTTACCTTAACTGCTCCGACCTGGTACAATGGCTGTACATCACCCACCTCATCTTGTTCCCGAAAGTCATTGAGTGCAATATATAGCCACGATTTTGGCAAGAAATTCCACGAGAAGAGCATACCCGTTCTTGCTGAAGAAAACTTTGTTTCCCCAATATCTACATGAGGTGTCTGCAGCACAAATTCGCTGAAAGCACTCACTTGCATATCAGCATTGAACCTGAATGAAACATTAGGTCTGAAGCGCGGGGTCATTCCAATCACTGCATTGAGCGTATCCCACTCAATCCACAAGTTAGAAGACAAACCAATACTCATTTGCGACATTAAAGAATAGTTATATGACAACCAGTTTGATCCTTGGTAAGCCAAAAAGCCACGCCAGTAATTATATGTGTAAGTGTAATTGCACCCAAAATTTATGTGTTGACCAAGAAACCTTCCCCATGTACTTAAATTGACACTTTTATAGAGATAATTTGTGTCTGCTTCATAATACGGACCAAGATAGAATGAAAGGTCACATCCCCAACCATTGCGTGTATTGGGGTTGATCTCTATTAAACCAATCGTTGAAATACGTTCTTCGCCAGGCTCTTGGGTCACAATAACCCCAGGTGCAGCAAATATATTACTGACAAACCCTTCTGCATATTGCTTAAAAGGACCACTAATAAGGAGCAGCTTCTTCTGACCTACCCAAGGCACAAATCCGATATCACTGACATCAAATGAGTCATGCACAACTTCTCCAGAAGCGATCGTTAAGAAATTGCCGATAAGCCCGAAAAACCCTGATTCAAATGCCCAGCCTCTCTTCTCATTCTTATCGCTAAAAGCGCCCTGGATAATAAACTGGTTTAGACCTTTGCGATATACACCATCAAGACCAATCGCATAATTATAATCATCTTTCTTATTCATCGTACCGCTGAACAATATCCCGATATCTGAATTACCCATCACGGCGCGTTTCACTCTCAAGATTCCATAGCCTGTATACGGCTCAAGTATACTGTCGTCCTTTTCATACTCGTT
Organism: Candidatus Stahliibacteriota bacterium; assembly: GCA_030613445.1. Taxonomy (GTDB): domain Bacteria; phylum Hydrothermota; class Tepidihabitantia; order SM23-42; family SM23-42; genus JAUVZL01. The sequence continues at coordinate 7,945 of JAUWLY010000076.1, forward strand.
CGTATAAGCACCAAGCAGACCGATATTCCAGTCTTCTGATTTATTAGTGAGCTTCAACCCTGCGATAATAGGCACGGCATCGCCATTCATGGACTTGCCGATCCTGCGGGAATAGAATATATCGAGCGGGCTGAAAAAACCTTTGCCCTGCCCAAAATCAGACATGCGGAATATATCTTTGCCCTCAAGAAAAAACGGTCTCCGTTCGTCAAGATATGTTGGGTAGCGCCCCAGATTTAGGGAAAATGGATCAGACTCGATCTGGGCAAAGTCTGGATATGCACTAGCATTGAGGGTTGTTTGCGATGTAATATCCCATTTCACGTTCATACTTATACTGGGTTTATACTCAGTACTTTCTTGCTCTGCATACCAGTTTCTGTCATACCTAAAATAAGCTTCTGGGTAGAGCTCAAAATAATAGCCAGTTGCCTGAGGATTTACCCCGGTCAAGGGACACCACTTAGAGACCATATCTCCTTCTACCTGCAATACCCTGGTCCAGAAGCTCTCCTCATTATTTGCCGCACAATGGCGCTCAAACTGTATTCCCCAAGTACCAAGACCTTTTTTATAACGGATTGACTTGAAAGGTATTTTTATTTCTACGACAAAGTAATCATCATAAACTTTGACTCCTCTTGACCAAACGCCTTCCCAGGAATCGTCATAAGAACGACCATCGTCCAGGACCCAACCGTCGTGTTTAATACCACTGGCAAAAACTCGGAAATAGTAAGCCGTTGTCTTGCTGCCAAATGGATCAATCCCGATCGTCACATAATCTTCATCTCGGGTAAAGCTTTTTACTGGCTTGTTTTGCTCAGCAAGACATTTAAAGGCAAAATACAGGTTTTCTTTATCCTGCAATACATAGACAATAGTTTTCTCAGTCGGTTCCCTATCTTCATATGGCCAATGCTGCACAAAATCATATGCTGAGTCAGCTTCCTGCCAAACCTCCTCTATTACGCCATCAATCCTGGGTGCGGTTTCAATATATCTAACCTCAATTGTTTTATCACTATTTTGGATTAGTATTAATAACAAAAAAATATACATAAGACCTTCTCCTTGTGGTTATATGTAAATATCTTATCCGCATATACTATATAGTACGTAGAAAAGTTGTAAAAAGTTTCAGCCTATGTTCTACAAACCCTGGATTCACAATGACCAGGGTCGTCATAATACTCCGGGATTAGAGCTTTGTCAAGAAAAAACTGAATACGCTTAGCGCAGCTAATTGACATTATCTACTCACTAAGTATAATATAGTTCTTGAAAGGAGAATATTATGCTTTTAATACTATTATTATGTAGCCAATGGGGGGCAGATAATTTAGAGGCAAAGTACTTTCATCCAAGACCAGATTATTATATTCAACGTGCTGAATCAACCCATTCATTCAATGTGCTCAAATACGAGCTCGATTTAAATGTACCAATGACTGAACGTAGCATTCAGGGGATCAATAATATCTTTTGCCGCAGCCGGGAAGATGGTTTGAATACCGCGGTCTTACACAGTTATACACTGACCATTGACTCGATTCTAGTTGACGGAACCGCAGCTACTTATGCAACAAGCGGCGAGTCTCTAATCATCAACCTTCCTTATACTTATAATACTGACGACTCTTTCAGTATCCATATCGGCTATCATGGTTCTTGGAACGTCACATCGAATCAAAGCGGTTTTGTCTATTACCCGAAGAACTATAATAGCAATACATTGCATTCTATTGCCTATACGCTCGGTGAACCATGGGATGCCCGTCGCTGGATGCCCTGTTATGATGAACCGTATGATAAAGCAGATTATGGGTGTGTAATTGCAGTAACTGTACCAGATACTTTTATTGTCTGTGCAAATGGACAGCTGATTTCTGTAACCAATAACCCGGATACTACGATTACCTATGTCTGGGAAGAATCGTATCCAATCGTCACCTATCTTATGCATTTTGGCGCTTCACGTTTTTCTGTGTGGTCAGACTGGTTTGCTCCGGCATCTGGAGATTCAGTTGAAATACGGCACTTTGTCTGGCCTGAGGACTCGGCACAGGCAGTAAGTGCACTCTCAGATGTCGTCGTTTCAATGGCATTGCTTGATTCTATGTATGGACCCTATCCGTTTGATCGTTATGGACATGATGTGGTCTATCCGTATGCCTGGGGCGGCATGGAACACCAGGAAAACACAACAATGCACCG